>RQOP01000033.1 GCA_008373095.1 SAR202 cluster bacterium
TACAGCGTTTACGGTTCCGTTAACGATTATATCTACTACATTCGGGTGACCTTCGTTAAGGCGCTTTGGTATTGCCACCACTTTTTCACCTAGTTCACTTATCAGAGAAGCTGTACCTTCTGTTGCAAAAAGATCATATCCGGCTTCGACCAGGTTGTTAATAAGTTGTACGGATTGCGCTTTGTCTTCGTCAGAAATACTCAAAAGAATGGAACCTTTTTCCGGTAATCTTAAATTAGCTGCGATCAAGGCCTTGGTTATAGCCGATTCGAAATCATGGTCTATTCCCATGACTTCACCAGTGGATTTCATTTCTGGACCTAGATATGTATCAACACCTGTTAATTTAGACATTGAGAATACCGGCGCTTTCACCCCAACTATTTCAGGAGCTGAATATAGGCCCGTCCCATATCCCATGTTTGATAATTGGCTGCCAAGCATGGATTTTACTGCCAGATTAACCATTGGTACACCGGTAACTTTGGAAATAAAAGGAATGGTTCTACTTGATCTAGGATTTACTTCGATCACGAATATTTCAGTTTTTTCATATTCCGATGCCTTTTTGCTAACAGATCCTGGGCTTCTATAGCTCCCCCCACCAACAATGACGTATTGAATGTTCATTAAACCTTTGATTTTTAATGCTTTACCAATTCGGGTGGTGTAGTCGGTAATAGTTGCTATTTCCTGTTGGGTAAGGGTGAGACCTGGATAAATTGCCATGGAATCACCACTGTGTACCCCTGCTCTTTCTACATGTTCCATTATTCCTGGAATTAACACGGATTCTCCGTCACATACAGCGTCAACTTCTACTTCTTTACCAACAAAATATTTGTCGATAAGAACTTTCCTGCCCTCTCCTGCTTCCAGTGCATCGTTCATATAACGTTTCAATTCTTCGGGACTTTGTACGATTTCCATTGCCCTTCCACCTAGGACATAGCTAGGGCGGACCAAAACTGGGTAACTCACTTCTCCTGCCACCGCTAGGGCTTCTTGAATGTTCGATACAGAACCGCCTGGTGGGTTAGGAATGCCTACTTCGTGAAGGAATTCTTCAAATAAATGTCTGTCAGAAGCGACGTCAATAGTGTGAGCTGTCGAACCCAGGATAGGCATGGATTCTCGATCCAAATTCTGGGAAAGGTTTATTGCTGTTTGGCCTCCAAATTGGACTATTGAGGGAAGTGTGTCTTCGATCTGATTGCCAGGTATATTTTCATTGTCAATGATGTCAAATATGGATTCCTCGTCCAAAGGTTCAAAATACAATCTGTCACTGGTGTCAAAATCTGTAGAAACTGTTTCTGGGTTCGAGTTTACTAATATACTCTTGACCCCTTCTTCCTGTAAGGCCCAGGCAGCGTGTACAGAGCAGTAGTCAAATTCAATTCCTTGACCAATTCTAATTGGACCACTTCCAAGAACTAGAGCTTTCCTACCTGGCAATGGTGCTGCTTCATTTTCTGTTTCATATGTACTGTAAAAATATGGGGTTTGTGCTTCGAATTCTGCAGCACAGGTGTCTACCATTTTGTATACTGGTTTCAGACCATAATTCGTTCGCAATTTACGAATGTCTTTTGCAGTTTGGTTTACTAGCGAACCAATCCGATGATCTGTGAATCCCAACCTTTTTGCTTTTCGTAGCAGCTCGTAAGTTAGTTCTGTCGAGGCTATAGTTTTTTCCATACCAACTATTCGTGCGAAAGCCCTAGTAAACCAAGGGTCTATTCCTGTGCGCCTAGATAGTTCATCTGGGCTCACGTTTCTTCTTAGTCCGGCAAGTACGGCCCACAGTCTTTCGTCATTAGGATGGATTGGGAGATTATTGAGTATTGATCCATCTTGATCAAACCAAGATGGGTCTTCCCAAGTTATAGATCGATTTGTTATTTCCAGCGACCTTACTGCTTTTTGAAAAGCAGCTTCAAAGGTACGGTCGATAGCCATTACCTCTCCTGTAGCCTTCATCTGGGTACCCAAAGTTCTTTCTCCGCTGGGGAATTTGTCAAAAGGCCATCTTGGTATTTTCACTACACAGTAGTCTAAGGCTGGTTCGAAAGCTGCAACTGTTTTTTTTGTTACTGCATTCTGTATTTCATCTAGAGTCATACCTATAGCTATTTTGGCTGCCACTCTCGCTATTGGATATCCTGTTGCCTTGCTAGCTAAAGCTGAACTTCTACTGACTCGAGGATTTACTTCAATCACATAGTATGAAGGGCCAATTCGGCCCGCATCAGGAAGGGTATCTGCCACAACATTGCCTGGTGCTAATGCAAATTGCACATTGCAGCCACCTTTGATACCCAATTCTCTGATTATTTTGAGGCTAGCTGTTCTTAGCATCTGGTATTCGTTATCTGAAAGAGTCTGACTCGGGGCCACCACTATACTGTCGCCAGTATGTACCCCCATTGGATCTATATTTTCCATATTACATATGGTGATGCAGTTGTCCGCGCCGTCTCTCATCACCTCATATTCAAGTTCTTTCCATCCAACGATTGATTTTTCAACAAGTACTTGATGTATGGGACTTGCACTTAAACCAGACTTTACGATTTCGTCGAAACTTTTTTCATCTTCTGCGATACCCCCTCCCGTCCCACCTAACGTATAAGCCGGCCTTATTACTACAGGTAGCCCAATTTCTTCCTTAGCTTTGTTAGCCTCTTCGTAGTTGTTTACGATAAAACTGGGAGGAGTAGGCTCTCCAATATCTGTGAGTAATTCTCTAAATAATTGTCGGTCCTCTGCTTTCTTAATTGAATCAACACTACTTCCTAGAAGTTCGACCTCATACTGTTCTAAAACCCCTGCTTCCACCAGCTCAACGGCTAAATTTAGACCAGTTTGGCCTCCTAATGTTGGTAATAGTGCGTCAGGTCTTTCCTTTTCTATGATTCTTGATATCACCGGGACAGTTAGTGGTTCTATATACACAGAGTCGGCGACATCTTGATCTGTCATGATAGTCGCAGGATTGGAGTTTATCAGGATGGTTTCAACTCCTTCTTCTCGTAAGGATTTACATGCTTGGGTGCCTGCATAATCGAATTCGGCTGCCTGTCCAATCACAATCGGCCCTGAGCCTATGACAAGTATTTTTTGGGGTTTTTCAGTCAACTTCTATTCCTTTTTGGTTCAAATAGGTATTCAATTTATCGGGGAAATTAATAGTCATTCCGTCAGCACCCGAGCTCACGACGCTTCGCATTAAATCTTCAGTAAAAACTCCGTGACACCTGACTTCAAAACCTTCTCTATGCAGATTTGACACTAGGGTCTTTGTCACTAACTCAGCCCTTGGGCATATTTGGTCAAATTTATATTTTTTGGATATCTCTACTATCTCATTGTCCCATTTGCTACCTGGTCCCATAGGTACTAACCAGCCTGTCTTCATTTCCGGAGCAAAATTCTTAGTCTCGACAAGCGAGTCTTTCCAGAAGGAAGTTATGGTAACCATATCTGTTGCCTCTAGGCTTCTAATTAAGGTGCATGTTTTTTGAGCAAGATTGAGGGTCCTGCCCTTAATTTCTATGTGCAAGTGCGTCGATTCCGCATATTTCGAGATAATTTCTTCCAAAGTACATATATTTTCATTTGAATATTTTTCACTGAACCAGGAACCAGCATCCAAGGATTGCAGTTCCTTTAAAGTGAAATCTTTGACGTTTCCCTGGCCGTTGGTAGTTCGATCCAATGTATCGTCATGAATGACAACTAAATGGTTATCTTTGGAGGAATGGACGTCGAGTTCTATATGTTTGACACCCATTTCAATGGCTAAATCAAACGCTGCCTTAGTGTTTTCAGGAGCGTAGGAAGAAGCTCCTCTATGCGCTATATTAGTAATCTTTTTTGACATAACTATTTCGTCTCTCTGATCATCTCTATAAAGTCGTCAAATATGTATTCATTGTCTTTTGGCCCCGGAGAAGCTTCCGAGTGATATTGAATGCTCATTGCAGGAATAGATTTGTGGCGTATTCCTTCCACTGTATAGTCGTTCATGCTTATATGAGTTATATCAACGTCTGAAGTTAGCGAATCTGGATCAATGGAGTAGCCATGATTTTGAGCAGTTATATGTACTCTTCCTGAGATAGTATCTTTCACAGGATGATTTGCTCCCCTGTGTCCAAATTTGAGTTTGTAGGTTTTTGCACCAAGCGATTTAGCTAATATCTGATTTCCAAGACAAATCCCCATCATAGGTATTTTTCCTAGGATGTCAGTTGTTGTAGTAACCAAGTTATCTAAAAGCTCAGGGTCACCAGGTCCGGGTGAAAGTAGTATTCCGTCTGGATTTTGTGCAAGCAGTTCATCCGACGTAACAGACGACGGGAACACTTCTACTTCACAACCTTTTCCTTTTAAAATTCTGAGTATGTTGTACTTCAGTCCATAGTCTGAAACAAGTATCTTGAGATTACTATCTATTGAATCGTACCCGATTCCTGATTCAGTCCACTGGTAACGCTCGGTCGTAGTTACTTTTTGGACAAAATTCAGTTCGTCGTATGGGGGTTCGGTTTTTAGTTGTTTTAGAGCTTCTTCAGGAGAAATGTTGACTGCTATTGCTCCCATCATAACCCCTCGGGACCTTATCCTTCTTGTAACAGCTCTAGTGTCGATCTCAGATATGCCAACGATCTCTTGTGATTCTAAATATTCGTTTATTGTCTGAGTTCTTTTGGTGTGGCTTGGCTCTTCGCAGTATTGCCTAACAACAAAACCTGAGACCTGGATTTCCTTCGATTCTACATCTAAAGAATTGATGCCATAATTTCCTAGTAGAGGGTAGGTTGGAACCACTATTTGGCCAGCATAGGATGGATCTGTCAGCATCTCCTGATAACCCGTCATGGATGTGTTAAAAACTATTTCTCCGTAAGTTTCACCCTGATATCCAAATGATTCACCCGGATATATTGATCCATCTTCCAATATTAAAAAAGCTTGTTTTGACAATGTCTAATCACCTTCAGAATTTAATAAACTTTTGTACCTTGATAGAAAGTTGCTTTAATTTTCCCTTTAAGCAGCGAGCCCTCGAGAGGGGTATTTTTGCCTTTTGATATGAAGTCTCCTGGGTCTACGGTCCAAATTTCGTTTGGGTCAATAATTGTTATATCCCCGCTGGTCCCAGTTTTTAGATTGCCTATATCCATACCTAAAAATGTTGCGGGATCATTTGTAAGTTTTTTTATAAGGGTATTTACTTCCATTTGTCCTTGATCAACTAACGTCATAAGGGACCCTAGAGCAGTCTCCAACACACTTATTCCAAATGATGAATCTTGAAATGTTGTCATTTTGTCTACTTCACTGTGTGGAGCGTGATCAGTGGCTATAAAGTCGATGGTTCCTGTATTTAACGATTCAATCATCGAGGCAACGTCCGATTTACTCCGAAGAGGAGGGTTCACTTTTGCGTTAGTATCGTATGCATTGGTTCCCAACGGCTGAAAGTCATCCTTCCCATGGCCCATGACGGTATTTTCAGTCAAGGTAAGATGATGTGGAGTAACTTCACATGTCACTTTTGTCCCGTTTGCCTTCGCTGATCTAATTAAGTCGATGGTTCCCCTTGTACTGGCATGGGCTATATGGACATGGCCTCCTGTTAATTCGGCCAGGGAAATATCTCTCGCCACCATAACTTCCTCAGCTGAGGAAGGCATGCCTTTTAGTCCTAGTCTATTGGATACCCAACCTTCATTCATGGACGCTCCGTCCGCTAGGCTGGGTACCTCGCAATGATTGATTATAGGAAGTTTCAAGCCTGCACTATAGCTAAGGGCCTGTCGCATTATATTGGGGTCTTCTACGGGATCTCCGTCATCACTAAACCCTATGACCCCGAGGTCGGCAAGTTCTGACATTTCACTGAGTTGCTTTCCTTTTCTTCCTATCGTTACAGACCCGATGGGCAGAACTCTTATGCTCGCGGTTTCTTTGGCTTTCTTTAGCACATATTCAACTACCGACTGGTTGTCCATAGCTGGCTGAGTATTGGGCATTGCGCAAACCGTGGTGAATCCCCCCGCAGCCGCCGCTGCGGTCCCAGTTTGGATTGTTTCTTTGTATTCTTCTCCCGGTTCTCTCAAATGACAATGTATATCGATGAATCCGGGGCAGACTATTAGACCCTCAGCGTTAAATATTTCAGCATTTCTAGGTTTCGAAATAGATGTATTTATTTCCTTTACTAATCCGTCCACTATCAACAGGTCAGAAATTTTGTCGATTCCCTGAGAGGGGTCAATTATTCTCCCTCCTTTGATGAGCGTTTTTAACGTCAAATTACAACTCCTTCTCCGAATTAGTTCCTGTTATTAAGTCATACAAGATCGCCATTCGAATAGCGACCCCGGTTGTGACCTGGCTCTCTATTACTGATTGTGGTCCATGGGCAACATCAGGTTCAATTTCGACTCCCTCATTCATAGGTCCCGGATGCATTACTATTGCTTCCGAGCGAGCTAATTTAAGGCGTTCTGAACTTATTCCAAATTTCCTGGAATATTCCCTCAGGGATGGCAAGTGACCTGCTTTCTGCCTCTCAGATTGTAGGCGCAATGCCATTACAACGTCTGCCCCATTTAGAGCCTTGTTTAGATCGTTCTCAATAGTTATGTTTTTAAATGGGTGGCTGACGTCGTCTATCCTTTGATCAAGGAAATCCTGGGGAAGTAAAGTGTTTGGACCACATAAAACTATATCTGCACCCATGGTTGTGAGGCCCCAAAGGTTAGATCTAGCTACTCTGCTGTAGAGTAAATCGCCGACTATAACAACTTTTTTCGATTGTATGTTTCCAAGATGTTTTTTTATGGTGTAGAGGTCTAGCAAACTTTGTGTGGGGTGAGCATGCATTCCATCTCCGGCATTAATAATGCTGGTGGATTGCATTTGTTGTGCTAGGAAATAGCCTGCTCCGGAATGTTGATGTCTTATAACGATTGCGTCGGCCTTCATTGCCTGTAGAGTAAGCGCAGTGTTGTAAAGAGATTCTCCTTTTTTATTACTACTACCATCGCTCGACACGTTAATGACGTCCGCACTCAATATCTTGCCCGCTTGTTCAAATGAAACCCTGGTACGTGTACTAGCTTCAAAGAAGAGAGTGATGACTGTCTTACCTCTTAAAGCAGGTACTTTCCTGATCCCTCGGTTCAATACTTCCATCATTGAATCTGTGTTATCAAATATGACCTCGATATCAGATTTACTGAATTCATCCAAATCTAAAATATGATTTTGTCTTAAAGATTTTTTTGCTGGAGTGTCTTTTATTGTCAAATGTCCCCCCATCTATGTGATTTCACTTGAAATAATTACCTCATCAACACCATCTACTTCAATTATTCGCACTTCAACATCTTCTTCTTTTGATGTAGGTACATTCTTACCGACAAAGTCTGCTCTTATTGGTAGTTCCCTGTGGCCTCTGTCGATTAACACTGCTAGCTGGATCTGACTTGGGCGTCCAAGATCGTTTATAGCATCCATTGCAGCTCTAATTGATCTGCCTGTGTACAGAACATCGTCTACTATAACAACGATCCTCCCGTTGATATCCACAGATATGTCGGTAGGTTTCATAGTTGGCTGCGGTTTTTCTGAAATGTCGTCTCGGTACAATCCAATATCTAAAGAACCCACATCGACAGTTTGTTCTTCATAGCCCTCTATAAGAGTTTTAATTCTGAAAGCTAAGGGGACTCCTCGGGAATGCATTCCTACGAGAATTACATTTTCCGCACCAGAATTTCTCTCAAGTATCTCGTGAGAAATTCTGGTCAGCGCCCTTTTCATTTGGACGTCAGTTTGTATCCTTTTTACAGACACGGGTTAAAAACTCGTCGCAGGCATATGTGAAATATTTTCCCCAAAAAAAAACCTCCACCCAGTACTGGCAGGAGGCATTTCACACACAGGTTTACTTACTTATAACCTGCATACTTCGCTCCCTTGCCAGACTCTCTGGACTGACTTAAAGGGTGCAGCGAGTAAAATACTCGCTCGCAACCAATATACACCTAAAGATTTAAAAATCAAAGTTTCTGACTTATATGGTACTAAACGGGAGTAAAGAGAATAGTTGGGAAATAAAAAAATATTCTGGTTTACAATGTAGTCATAATGAATTTGATATCGGCGGGTGGAATAGTTTATCGAAAGGATCCGGCAGCTGTTTACATCGTAGTTTGTGGACGAAAAGACCCTAGGACTTTCAATTTACCTAAAGGGACTCCTGACTTCGGGGAACGGATAGAAGAAACTGCCTTACGTGAAGTTACAGAGGAGACCGGTTTAGAAGTCAAAACTATAAGATATATAGACTCCATCTATTACTGGGTAACTAATCATCCTGATTATCAGGGTCAGAAACTTTACAAACAAGTTTATTATTATTTGATGGAGGCTACGGGTGGAGATTTCTCGAAACACGATGATGAATTTGATACTGTTGAATGGGTTGAGTCATCCAAAATACCTGATATTCTCACATATGAAAACGAGGTAGAAATTGTTCAGAAAGGCCTTTCCCTGGTCTAGGGATGAAAATAAAGAACTTCCCTTAGTTGATGAAAAAGGGGTCAAAGTTCGTATTCGAGAAAAACGTGAGACAGATATTCGAAATGAATATTCCTGGCGAATAGACCCCGAGTTGTCTCGTCTAGACGCTACCAGACCGATGACAATGTCATACGAAGACTTTTTTAGGTATTCTAGAGAGGAAATGCAATTTCCTAATTATCGTTCAAAGCGACTAGCTGTCGAAACTTTAGAAGGGATACATATAGGAAACATAATGTATTACGATTTGGACATGCGTAGTCGTCAGGCTGAATTAGGCATAATGATAGGTGATAAGGAATATTGGAGTAGCGGTTACGGCACTGATACCGTAAACACATTGTTACGGCATTTATTTACCACTTTGGAATTGGATAAAGTATATCTCCATACCCTTTCGTGGAATTACAGAGCCCAGGCATCTTTCAATAAATCAGGCTTCAAGTCAGTTCGAGATGTAAAGAGAGGTGGCCAAGATTTTATTTTGATGGAAGTTCTACGCCCCGATTGGGAAAAATCACAATCAAAGTAACCTATAAATTTATTTTGTCCAATTCGTTAGCGAAAATTATCTCACCTGAGAAAATATTTTCTACTTCTGATCTTGCTGAATTCATTACAGTGGGATCTGATAAGTTAGGTCCAATGTGTACAAGGGCTAATTTTTTCACATTGGCTTTTTGAGCCATTTCTGCGGCACCGGTTGTACCGCATTGCCCTTCACTTTCCCCATTAATATTCATATTGGACTGTTCATCCCAACACATGCAGAGCATCAAATCTGCATTTTGTGCGAGTTCTATGACAGGATCACAAGGTTCTGTATCACCTGTGAAAACAACACTTCCTTCAGGGGTATCAAAGCGGTATGCCAAAGAATCGAGATATGGTTGCACGTGCTTGGCAGGGGCGCTTTTCACACTCCACTTTAGGGTTTCAAATACAGGGCCTGGCCCTATATCTGTTGCTTCTACTTGAGGAGGTTTTCTAGGGAGGCTTCCGCCTCTGTTGGTATGAACTTTTTGGCTAAGAGGATGGTTTACTCTCGCGATCCAGTCATGGGCGAATAACCCATCAGACTCATCAAGTATCCCAGTCGTTATTTTTTCAGTTAAATTGGGACCAAACACTTTTAGCATATTTTCTTTTCCTGTGCTCTGATCCCATCTGCACAAAAGGAAGCAAGGGTAATCAATATCATGATCAAAATGGTGATGGGTGAAAAACAAGTAGTCTATGTTTGTTGGCCATAAGCCCGCTTTAACTAATTTGTGGGTTGCGGCTGGGCCACAATCTATCATTATTTGGTCATTGCCAATTTCTAGAGCAAATGAGGATCCAAATCTTTCAGGTGTAGGTGTAGGAGTACCGGCGCCTAAGATGTGTACTGTTACCATTTTTTGCTAACCTTCTTTTTTTTCATAAGGATATATTCTGTAATTATCGCCATCTTGAATTAAGAGCAGACGTTGATCATTTGAGTCGACTATCGAATTGTACAGGTCATTCAGATTAGGCTGAATTTGATTTCCACTAATATTGGAGTGTTCTGTCCATAGGATTTCATTAGCTCTATATCCTAAACGCATCTGTAATGACTCGATCAAGGATTCATTGCTTGTTCGGCTTATTATAGCGATTGTTTTTTTTGTGATTTCTGACTTTGGAAGGTTAGGGTCGCTACTATGGCCCGAACTGTAAGGTAATTTCCTGAATATTCTGAGGTGATAAATTCCTGCACCGAATGCCATAATCCCTATAGAGAAAGGTGTAATCAGAGACTCAACAGTTTGCAGTCCAACATTGCTAGCCAACAATCCCTTCAACAAAGTGAAGATAATAGCGACCATTGTTCCTGCAGTGAATACGATAGCTATGCCTATTACGGCCAAGAAATAAAGGCGTGAATATATGAGATCCGTTTTGAAATCATTACTTATTGATCCCAATTTGCTCCAGCAGAAAAACCATACTGATCCTCCAACAATCGTCAGGCTTACTCCCAACGATAATGGTTCTTTCCAAAATTCCTCAGCTTGTATTAGCTCAGTCCAGGATACCTGGACGATAGAGATCAGCATTGAATGTATTAGAAGGGAAAATCCGGAGATTAAGATTCCTAAACTTATAAAGGCAAGTGAAAAAATCAACACATTGTTGGAGGTCTTGGAGAACTCCGTTATCAAAGAGGCGTTTTGAAAATCTTTCGTATGGAAAATTAATACTGATATAGCTATGAGAACGGTGACCATAGAAGAAGAAAAGGTGAGTATCCAACCGCTTGTTGTATCAGACTGCAGTGCCAGTCCGAACATAGTCATGGACAAAATGATGGCAGATACCATGGTGGCGGTTGTAGTCACTATAAAAATCACGTAAAGGTATATGGATTCATATTCTCGTTTTGTTAATTTGTTTCGTAATATTCTCCAGTGAACAACCCAAGTGACTAATCCGATAAATATTGATATTGCTAAATTTAATGTGGTCCAGTTAGTACCTGAAAATAAGATTTCTTGACTGGTAATTTCAACTTCGGCCAGCTTGGAAATAGCCAAATAAACTAAACTGCCTAAATTTGAAGCTAACACAAAAAGTCCTACAAGGCTGAAGCTATACACATATGTATTACGTAGGCTGTGGTTACTCGCATTGTCTAATGACCTATCTTTTACAAAATGGTTTGTGTGAAAGATCCAAACTAATGACCATATTGAGAAAGTAGTTACCTGATTCCAGTTGAATTTAGACTCTTGGACGATTTGAGAAAAACAGCTAATTGAAATAGCGAATGAAACTGATAAAACCAATATAAAGTATGCGTTTCTTATCCCAGGGGACAGTTCGTCTGAATTTGACACCATATCTTTATTGATTTTCACCCAATAAAAAAACCATAGCGGCGCACCTATTATTAGTAGCGATATGCCAAGAGCTGCTCGGTCAGAACTTGTCTGCACTGAAGAATTTGATATAAGAAGGTTCGTCAGGTTAATTAAAGATTGTTCAAGACCATTTACGAGCAATGAAAGTGCAACGCCACAAATTATGTATAGATATAGTTGTCTCGCGTTAGTGGACAAGGATCCCTGACGATGAGTTCCTATTCCGGAGGAGATTAATTTATATATGCATATGTTAATTAATATTACTAATGGCAAAAAAATCAGTATATTAATTGCATCATCCATTTGTATGGCCGAGGGTTTGACGATCTATCAAACAATTAATCGGAAACTGCAGTCGATCAATTTTCCAATTTGAATTTTCTTTCACTAGATTAAATGTTTCCTGATAGGAATTTTCAGATGTTCCAATTGGAAATGACGATTCTATTTCGATAATTTCTACTAAAACAATCGATTCAAAAGAATCTGATTGAGTGTTGATATGCTTCACAGTAGCATTAGAGTATCTGTCTTTTTGCTCATAACTATCAGCAGCGAATTCCGTAGAGCTGCAGACCTCTTTTAGTTCTTTAGAAAGTAACTCGTAAGCAGAGTTGTGGGCATCTTTAGATACATATTGAAGAAAAACTTGGACGATTCTTTCAGGAGAATCTTCTGGCATTTGTGGCGTTGTACTTCTAAGATTTAACACTAATATGGAAGCTATCAAGAGAAAACAAAGGATAGTGCAAACGATAACGGGAGCCTTGCTCATGTCTAGTTTAATTGAGTGCTTCAATTTGAAATTTGAAAAGTTCTGCTATTGCCATAATCCCAGAATCCAAGACGTTGTCGACTAGCCTTCTTGAGAACCTGTTTCCTTCAGCTGATCCTTGAATTTCGACTATTCCACCATCTGAGGCCATTACGATATTAAAATCCGCATCTGCTTTAGAGTCTTCTTCGTAGCATAGATCTACCAGTACTTGATCACCCAATATTCCCACACTTGTTGCTGCAACTGGAGTTATATCTGGGATAGAATCGATTGACCCCGCAACGAACATTTGTTTAACAGCCATATTTAGTGCCACAAAGCCGCCTGTTATAGAGGCGGTTCTGGTACCACCATCTGCCTGCAGAACATCGCAATCTATAGTAATAGTGAACTCGCCAATATCTTGCAAATTGATAGCGGCTCTAAGAGACCTCCCAATCAAACGGGAAATTTCTTGGGATCTTCCTTTTCTTTGGTTGTCTCGAGGTACTCTAGGAGAGGTCGACCCTGGAAGCATAGAGTATTCAGCTGTGACCCATGCTTGCCCAGTGCCCATCAAAAATTTGGGAACTTTTTCTTCAACAGTCGCAGTGCATAGGACTTTAGTTAAGCCGGTTGAAATAACTACAGACCCTTGGGAAAATTTGAGAGGATTTTTTTCAAAGGTAACAGGTCTAAGCTCTGTGTTTGATCTATTATCTGACCTCAATTTACACACCTCTCTGATTACAATTTATCTCTTAGATAATTTTATATTGTCCATAAACTCTTAGGAAGATTTATAAAACCCAAAATAAATCAAGAAATAAGACATATTTCTATTTAATACTTGTCGGAGCTATCCTGTAACTTCAAAAAGGGGAATCAAAAAGTTTAGGAGTCGTAAAGGAGCGAGGC
The DNA here is from genome assembly GCA_008373095.1 of SAR202 cluster bacterium. Classification (GTDB taxonomy): domain Bacteria; phylum Chloroflexota; class Dehalococcoidia; order Lucifugimonadales; family UBA826; genus UBA11996. The sequence goes on from RQOP01000033.1 coordinate 13,171, forward strand.
GGTATCTATTGTATTAATAGGTGGCATTTATGGGTACTAGTCGCCTAGTTTGTTTCAATAGTCATTTTTTAATTTTAACTGTTCATCATAATAAGTACTCAAAGTCACCCACACGTAATTCAAGTCTTGCTAGAATTATCTCTATTAACACTTCTGTTGTAGACTGATGGGAACTTTTGAGCGTAAATCAGGCAGTGTTCGATTTATGAAAAATAATATATATCTGACAGGTTTCTCAGGCACTGGTAAATCCACTGTTGGGAATGTTCTTGCCATCATGACGGGAAAAGATTTTGTTGATGTAGATCTTGTCATAGAAGAAATAGAAGGGAAATCTATCCCAGATATTTTTGCGCTCAAAGGTGAAGAATATTTCAGGTCTGTTGAGACCGAATGCTTGAGAGAAGTATCTACACGCTCTGAAACAATTGTATCTACTGGCGGAGGGGTTCCTGTTTCCCTTCAAAATATCGAGATTATGGAAGATTCTGGTGCCATTGTGTGGTTAAAGGCAACCCCTGAAACAATACTGACAAGATTGAGTGTGCAGTCACAGGAGACCGGCGTAGAAAACGACAGGCCCATGTTGGTTTCTAAGCAGCCACTTGAACGAATTGCAAAATTGTTGAAATCTAGACAAATTGCTTATCAGAAGTCAGACCTTAGCGTAGATACGGATGGGAAAAATCCAGAAACCGTGGCTAAAGAAATTTATAGGAGTTTATCGGATTGGAAACAATAAATTACGATGATTTAGCCTCCCAAGTAGTGACTGATAGTGCTACATACCCAGTATGGGTAGGGTGGGGAATAATTGATGAGATAGGTTCTAGAGTTCAAGCGACACTAGAAACTAAAACAGCCTATGTCATATCCGATGAAGGAGTTAGTGGGCATGCTAGGCGTGTGCAAGCGTCAATGGAATCTGCTGGTATCCCAGCATATTTGTTTTTTGTGCCCTCTGGAGAACAGCATAAAAATCTAGATACTGTCAAACATATCTATTCATGGTTGGCTGATCACAAAGCTGAAAGAGGTCATATGATTATTGCTGTAGGAGGAGGCGTAATTGGTGATTTGGCCGGCTTCGTGGCCGCAACATATTTACGGGGTATGCCATTTGCTCAGGTGCCTACGACATTACTTGCGATGATGGATGCTTCTATTGGAGGTAAAGTTGCTGTTGATCTGGACCAAGGAAAAAATTTGGTGGGATCTTTTTATCAACCTAAGTTTGTTCTGTCGGACGTGGAAACTTTAGCTACATTGCCTGCTAGAGAACTAAATTCAGGTTGGGCGGAAGCGATAAAACATGGGTTGATTCTTGATAATAACTTATTAAATCTTTTTGAAGAAAAACACAATGAGATAACCTCATTGGATTCAGAAATCGCGACCGATATTATAAGGAAAAGTGTTGCGATAAAGGCTCAAGTTGTGTCTAAAGATGAAAGGGAGACTTTGGGGATCAGAATATTGCTCAATTACGGTCATACTGTAGGACACGCTATAGAATCCACGACCGGATATTCAAAATACCTGCATGGGGAAGCTGTCAGTATTGGGATGATGGCTGCCGCAAGTTTGTCGAAATCCATGGAAATGATGTCTGGTGTTGAAGTAGAAAGGCAGAAAAATTTATTGCAAAAATATAATTTACCCACCACTTCAAATGATATCGATGCTGATAAAATAATCGAAGCGATCAAATCAGATAAAAAAACAGTTGGCGGTTCGGTGAATTGGGTCCTGTTGGAAACAATTGGCAAAGCTGTTACCAATAATGAAGTTCCTGAACATTTTTTGATTGAAGCCCTCTCGCAATTAAGGAAATAGAATTTGATTAAAAGAAAATCACTTGATTGAAATAATTCTTTTTGCGCTCGGGATAACTACGGGAATTTATGGTGTTTTGGTGGGTGCTGGTGGTGGATTCATATTGGCTCCTGTATTGATCCTTTTTTTCTCGAAAGATCCTGAAGTAGCAGCAGGCACTTCCTTAGCTTTGGTATCTATAAATAGTATTTCTGGATTTATTGCCTATAGGAAAACAGGTTTTATTGACGTCAGAAGTGGACTTTTATTTGCAGTAGCAGCAATTCCAGGTTCTGTTTTAGCGCCTTTTGTTTTGGATGCGATGCCTGGGAATACCTTTCGGACTCTTTTCGGTGTTTTGTTGTTGGCTTTGGCAGTTCATATGTTTTTCCGCAGAGGCCATCGTGAGGAGGATACTGAGTATTCAGGAAGCGAAATCATATTTGACTCCAGCTTTCCCAAGTGGATGGATTTCACTGTAAAAGAGAGAAAAATAAAGTCTTCGGTCGGAGTTACGTTTATTTATAAATTCAATGAATCAATGGCCGTTACATTTAATTTGATTCTTGGGTTTGTATCTAGTTTTTTTGGCACCGGTGGTGGATTTCTTAGGACTCCGATACTGGTTTCAGTATTTTCATTTCCCATAAAGGTGGCAGTTGCCACTTCAATTTTTTCATTATCATTTTATGCGACCATAGGAGCAGCAGCACATGCTTTCAACCAAAACATAGAATGGTATCCAACGTTGGTATGGGGTGGTATAGGATTGGTATTAGGTGGTCAAATAGGAGCGAGGGTAGCACAGCGGATCAAAAGCTTTTGGATTCTTAAATTACTGCTGTTAGTTGTTTTGTTTTTGGGAGTCCAATTAGTGTTGGAAGGATTATGGCCAGGTCTAATAAACTTACCTGAGGCACACTAATAAAACAAAATGTTTACTTTTGAATTAGAGCATACAGACGGATTGGCCAGGGCAGGTTCTATTAACACCGATCATGGTGAAATCCGCACGCCAGTGTTTATGCCTGTAGCCACTCAAGGTTCTGTAAAGGCCCTGGACCCCACGGATTTGCAAACTCTAGGAGCCCAAATCGTTTTAGGTAATGCCTACCATCTATATTTGAGGCCTGGTTCCCAAGAGATAAAAGAATTTGGTGGGCTTCATTCATTTATGAATTGGCCAAAGCCAATCTTGACAGATAGCGGAGGCTTTCAAGGATTTAGTCTCCAGCATTTGAGAAAAATAAATCCCAACGGCATTACATTCAAATCTCATATTGATGGGTCTTCTCATGAATTAACTCCTGAATCAGTAATACAAATACAAAAGGAAATTGCTTCTGACATAATAATGCCCCTAGATGTTTGTTTATCCCCAGAGGCTTCAAAGACTGATTTTGTCGAGGCAATGCATTTGACTTCGAATTGGCTCCGTCGGTCCATTAATTATCAAAACGACTCATCTTCTCAAGCTCTTTTTGGAATAGTCCAAGGAGGCTTGCATGCCGACCTCAGGAAAGAGTCCGCTCATGAGCTTTCTGATTATGACCTGCCAGGCTATTCGATTGGCGGGCTGAGTGTGGGTGAAACAAAAGAAGAAATGTATCCGATAGTTGAAATAACTTCTAATTTTCTGCCTCAATCAAAACCGAGATACTTGATGGGCGTAGGTTCTCCAGAAGATCTAGTTGAGTGCGTGGTCCGGGGGATAGATATGTTTGATTGCGTACTTCCGACAAGGGTAGCGAGAAAGGGAGCTATGTACACCAAATACGGCAGACGTAACGTGACCAGAGCGGAATACAAGGATCAAAATAGTCCTTTTGATCCTGATTGTGATTGTTACTGCTGTACTAATTTCACCGCAGGATACATACACCATCTGTTCAAGGCGAAAGAATACCTAGCCTATCGGCTAGCCTCAATACACAACTTAAGATTTCTCATTCGTATCATGAATGATTTGCGGCAAGCAATACAGGAAGGAGCAATACAAGAATATAGAGAATCGTTTTGGAAGAATTACCAAGTGTCAGATCAGACAGCTAGGATTAATCAAAAATATTCCCGTTTGTCACAGTTGGAGGGTACTGGTTGAACTAATTTCCCCCAGCGACAGCAGGTACGATGCTAACTTCATCGCCTGAATTTACCCCACTCTCCATGCCATCCATGAATCGGATGTCTTCCCCATTCACATAGATGTTCACAAAACTTCTTAGATCACCACTATCATCGCATAGTCTACTTTTTATACCTGGAAATTGGGAATCTAAGGAAGCGATTATTGCGCTTACGGTATTGCCGTCAACGTCTGCTTTATCTTCTCCGTTGGTAACTTTTCTTAATGGCGTAGGAATTCTTACGCTTACACTCATGAAACTGCTCCTTGGTTTTTGAATACTATGATATGTCTAAATTAGCCTTCGATTATGTCACCAGCTATCGGGTCTACTCTTACTCCCGTAGAAGTTACCCACTCAAGTCCATCTTCTACAACTTCGCTTTCGCCTTCCAGCTCCAAAACAACCCAGCCCATGTCATCTCTGATGTCAGCCCGTCTGATATTGGTGACTATACCGAAATCAACGCCCAGTTTGTAAATAACTGGTTCTTTGATAAGTTCCTGAGGAAATGTAAATTTGACACGCTTTGTAGCCATTATTATACCGCCTTAGTCTCTTCTTTTTGATAACTTAGTCTGAAAAGTGTTCATTTGGGGTTTTGTTTCTATCGGGTCAACAAAATCGCCCATAGCTTCCAATGTCTTTAGTCCATTTCCAGTAACGAAAGCTACGGTAACCTCGTCTTTCTTTATTTTTCCTTGTTCAACTAGTCTTTTTAAGCTAGAAATCACCACTCCTCCTGCGGTTTCGGTGAATATACCTTCTGTTTCGGCAAGCATTCTTATTCCATCAATAATGGAATCTTCGTATGCAGCAACTCCGGTACCTCCAGTCTCACGGAGTACCTCTAATGAGTACGGTCCTGCTGCCGGATTGCCGATCGCGAGAGATTTCGCAATAGTTTCAGGTTTGACAGGTCTAACCTGATTATTACCAGTTTCAAATGCCTCCACAATGGGGGCGCATCCTTCAGCTTGAGCCAGGTGCATTTTGGTTTTTGCCTTTTCGATTAATCCGGCTCCTTCAAATTCTTCAATGCCTTTCCAGATTTTTGTATGTAACTCCCCAGATGCACCGGGAACGACGCAATGGTCAGGAGCCTTCCACCCCAACTGTTCTGATACTTCGTACCCCAAGGTCTTGCTTCCCTCTGCATAATAGGGGCGCATGTTGATGTTGACGAAAGCCCATCTATAAGCATCGGCAAGTTCACTGCAAAATCGGTTGGCTTGATCGTAAGTTCCTTCGACGGCAACCATGGTTGGTCCATATACAGCTGCGCCCTGGATCTTGCCTTGCTCAAGATCAGCAGGATAGAAAACCATAGTCTCCATACCTGCCTTTGCCCCATGTGCCGCCACTGAACCCATTAAATTTCCGGTGGAAACACATGCTAAGACATCAAATTCAAATTCCAAAGCTTTTGTTGCTGTGACGGACACCGGTCTGTCCTTAAAAGAGAAGGTAGGGTTTACACTATCGTTTTTAATATAAAGGTGGTCAAGGCCAAGCTGGCGACCTAGGTTTTTGGCATGTATCAGAGGTGTGAAGCCGGTCGATATGTCCACAGCAGATTCTTTTTCTACTGGTAGAAAGTCGTGGTACCTCCACATCGTGTTTGGACCAGATTCTATGCTTTTTCTGGAGACTGCCTTGGCTACCGAATTGTAGTCGTATGCAACTTCTAGAGGTCCAAAGCAAAATTCACATGCGTTCAACGGTTCAATGGGATATTCAGTCTTGCATTCTCTACATTGTAGGCATTTTACGTGTGGCAACTTTTTGCTCCTTGGGTTCTCATGGTGCAGTTGCTTAACACTGCTTCGCGTAGACCATTAATTCAAACTAGAACTAGGCACAAAATGGTAGCAATGTAGTGAATTCAGTGTCAAGGAAATAGTGAACAGTTTTAAGTTTATTAATCTATATTTCTGTGATTTTATCCAATATAGCTTCGTTACAGTCGATATCGCCAACTATAGACAAATTAAGGTTCGACATATTTAGATATTCGGTAGCGACTCTTTGCAAATTTGTTTGATTATTTCTTTCTATCAACTTTTTTATTAAATTTTCAGAATCAATATGATTATTGAAAAGTTCTTGTTGAGCATTCCATGAAGCAACGGATTGTGTATTATCCATCCTTAGCCGCCTTCTACCAGACATAATTTGTTTTGCTCGAGTCACTTCTGGATTTCCTAAATCTCTTTTTACAGCTTCTATTTCTTCAAGAATAGATTTAATTGCCTCAACATATTTGTCCCGATGGACCGCCAAAGTTATTCTGAAATCACCAACATCTTGTAAATGAGAGGTTCCTGATTCTATGTCGTACACTAGGCCACGTCGCTCTCTTATTTCCTGAAAAAGCCTACTGCTCATTCCATCCCCAAGTATTAAGCTCAACATGGCTAAGGCGTACCTGTCAGGATGACTTCTGGAAACTCCATGATAGCCAATATGTATGTGAACTTGTTCTATTTCGCGGTGTTCCAAAGTTATCTGAGGTGAAATTTTGGAGACTTTAATATTGTCATATCTGGTCGGTTTGTTCTTTGGGTATTTGCCTATAAATGAATTTTCTATTGCTTCTAAAGCAGCCTCATGAGATACATTTCCTGAAATGCTGATTACAATGTTGGCTGGTGCGTAAAGCTGATCCATAAAGTTGGTGATTTTAATTTGATTCATGTCCTGTATGCTTTGAACAGAGCCTGCAATGTCTCGTCCCAGTGCTGTACATCCCCACATTAATTCATCAAGATTTAAAGCCGCTTTGGAATCGGGATAATCTTCTATCGACTTTATTTCTTCAATTACTACACTTCGTTCGGAATCAATGTCGTGTTCCTGTAAAAGAGGGTTTTGAATCATATCTAGCAAAATTGATATACCTATGGAGAAGTCATTTTTCGGGATATGGCACCAATAAGTTGTGGACTCATACCCAGTACTTGCATTTAATGACCCGCCGGTGGATTCGATAGGGGAGGTGACTAGCAAAGGGGATGGCCTGTTCTTGGTACCTTTGAAAAGCATATGCTCCAAGAAATGAGCCACTCCGTGTTCATCTATGTTTTCGTCCCTGGATCCGGCTTTGATGGAAATAGAGATTGCGACGGATTCGGCATTAGGCATGCTCTGGGTTACTATTCGCAACCCAGAAGTCATTGTGGACTTTTCATGTCTTATCAAGAGAACAAAAACCCTTTGTTACCCAGTGCTATCGCGAATTTCTACGCCTGAAATTTCTTCTTGCAGCTTTGCTATTGCTAGGGTGGATTCCTCTCCTAAACCTTTGTTTTGAGCATCGATATAGGTCTGCTGGATGAGGTTTGACACTTTCATAGGAACTCTTAACTTCCGCCCTAAATCTGTGGCCAATCCAACATCTTTTGCCCCTAGGTCAAGTTTGAAACCTGGTGCAAAGTTGCCTTTAAAAAGTGTGTCTGGATAAGATTTCATGTGAGCAGTATTTCCGGTACTGGCTGAAATGGCCTTATAGAGGGTCATTGGTTCTACTCCGGCTTTTACCCCCATGCTTAGAGCTTCTGATAAAACGACTCCAAGTGTCATGCCAATTAAGTTGTTGGCAATTTTGCAAACGGCTCCAGATCCAATTTCTCCGCAAAACATGATTTCTGACCCCATCGTGTCTAGAACGGATTTATATTTTTCGTATTTTGACCGATCTCCCCCGACCATGATGCATAAAGTTCCCTTTTCAGATCCAACCGTTCCTCCACTAACCGGGGCATCTAAAATAGTTGCCCCCTTCTGTTGGTAAAGGGAGGAGATATTGCGAATAGTGTCAGGGTCCGTAGTGCTCAGATCAAAATGAGTCGTATTTTTTGAGGCTCCCGAAAGTATCCCTCCTTCTCCCAAAGTGACCTCTTCCACATCTTGTGGTCTAGGTAGAGATGTGAATATCACTTCTGTCATTGCGGCTACCTGGGCTGGATTATCGGCAAAAGTTGCTCCCATAGATACAATTTCATCGGTTGCTTTTTTATTAAGGTCATACACTACTAAATCATGCCCTGCATTTATTATGTGTTTGACCATGTGCTGGCCCATTAGTCCTATGCCTATAAATCCTACTTTCATTTGGTGTTCCCCTTTGACATTTTTGGCTGACAGCATTTAATAAAATTTGATTCTATAGTACAACCGAAAAGAATCAATCGGTTGGGGAAGCAGGCCTATCAAGATTGAAGAGCCAGTTATTCATAGAGGTAGGTATCTCATCTTTGGCTGATTTA
>RQOP01000034.1 GCA_008373095.1 SAR202 cluster bacterium
GGAAGAGATACTGGAAGAGACATATGGTGTGATTGTCTATCAAGATCAGGTATTGCATATAGCAAGGGAATTTGCCGGTTATTCTTTGGGGGAGGCTGATATTGTAAGAAAGGCGATGGGAAAGAAAGATCCAGAAATAATGGCGGAAGAAAAGACAAAATTTATAACTGGATCATTAGACAGGGGCCATCCTGAAACACTAGCAGTTCAAGTGTTTGATCTAATAGAGCCTTTTGCAGGGTATGCGTTCAACAAGGCCCACAGCGTTAGCTACGGTATGGTTTCATATTGGACTGCATATATGAAAGCCAATTATCCAGCTGAGTATATGGCATCATTTATGAATTCATATATGGATAAAAAAGATCGTTTGATCGCCGCTGTAGCTGACTGCCGTAGGATGGGAATTGAAGTATTACCACCCGACATAAACAAAAGTTATTCTAAATTTACTATTGAGGATGAGGCAGATTCTAAGAAGGCGATCAGATTCGGATTAGCCGCTATAAAAAATATAGGTTCAGAAGCCTTGGTGCCGTTTTTGAATTCGCGAAAAGAAAACGGACCATTTGGCACGATAGAGCAATTATGCCATGAAGGTGATATTAGTTCCCTGAACAGGAAGGCTATTGAATGTCTGGTGATGTCAGGTGCCTTCGATAATTTCGGGGATAGGACAGGTATTTTGGAAGTTAGTGATCGGATAAGTTCTTTGGCTCAGGATGAAGCCAATATTAGGAACTCAAATCAGTCTACAATGTTTGAAATGCTGGGAGATTCGGTTGGCACTTCATTGTCGTCTATAGAAATACCATTTTCATCTACGTCCGATCACCAGAAGAGAGTTTGGGAAGTGGAGTTGATGGGAATGAGTATTTCAGGTGCCAGCAACCTTGGGAAACTACTTAGTGGCTTTGGGAATGATGTGTCCGTTATGCTGAATCAATTGCACGGTGTTAACGGTTCGAAGTCAGCGGTGTTGGCTGGTCAAATATCTACGGTTGTAGACAGGTTTACTAGGGATAACCGCCCGTTCAAGGTGGTGAATATAGAAGTTTTAGATGGTAGCTTGGAAGCCGTAGTATGGGAAGATGTTCTGAATAAAACATCCGACTTATGGGATCCTGGGCGGATAATTAAAATGAAAGGTAAACTAAGAGAACGAGATGGAGAAGTGACAATAAGTGTGACTGAAGCAAATGAAATTAATTTGGATAAGATTTTTGAAGAAGGGGAGAATGAAACAAAGGAACCATACACCAATGGTTCAGTAGTTTCAGGCAACACTGCAGACAAGAATTTAAATATAGCTCAAAATCAAAATGGGGATAGTCAAGGGATAGCTAAACCTGTTGCAAGTAGGAAGAAGCTTATGTTGTCTATCAGAGAGTCTAATGATGCTGGAAACGATCAAATGCTTCTTGATGATGTAAAAAGGCTACTTTTAGGTTCTTCTGGCAATGACGAGGTTGGAATTGAAATTGAGACGGAATCTTCGATTGTAGTGATGGAATGGCCACCAGTAAAAATAGATGCAACACCCGAACTAGAGTCGAAATTAGCAGAAGTTATTGGCTCCTCAGGCAAGGTTACAATACAGAGTTTAATGTTCTAGAAGATAGTCAGCTTCAAGTTTAAGCAGGTCCAATTTTAGATCTAATCTGGTTTTCCCTTTGCCAAACCCCGTTAAAGTTCCGTCCGAGCCCACCACTCTATGACACGGTATTATCAATGTTATTTTGTTGTTGGCCATTGCCTGTCCGACGGCTCTGGCAGCCTTGGGACTACCGCTTTCTTCCGCAACCCATTTGTAGGATCTAGTCTTTCCTATTGGTATTGAGCGGCAGACCTCCCAAACATTGTTATAAAATTTAGGAGCTCTGGAAATGTCTAGAGAAATATCAGAGAGCGAATAATTGCGTCCTTCCAGATAGTCGTTTAATTTTTTGATTTCTTCTGCAAATAAAGCAGTTTCGATCGTATTCTCGGAGTTCCATTTGCGAGTTTCTTCTATGCAGTTATCTTGATCTATTTGCGGCAAAGAACAACGCGTAATACCTTTCTCGCTTTTTTCCAGAGCTATCCAGCCAAAAATGGATTCAAACTTCGTATTAATTAGATTTGTCGGTATCATTTTTCTGAGTCCATCGGAAAATGCGTTTAATAAAATCTTTCAAGATATAGGATTTGATGATAGCCCAGGGGGCTTCCAAATCGATTAGATCATGGGGTTTTCCGGAGTATTTTTCTATCATATGCGCGTTCGTGATTTTGTATATATCTGTTTTTATTAATGGGTATCTGGTAGCCAATAATAGAGAATATTCTTCTACGGTTTGATAATTAGTTTTTGATATGCCAGCTAATTTACCGAAACGGCACATCTTGGTTGTAATTCTTTCGGTTGGAGACAATCCTGCGAGACCGTATTTCCAAAACGCAGTTATTAACAGTAACGTGACCCCTGACAAAAATATTAAAGATACAGGTATCAAAATAGTTTTTTGGGTTAATACATCAATGTTCGCAGTACCAGTCTTGACAGCTTCACCTTCAGGGCCCAGTTCATCATAGAAATCGTCTGGTAGTTTTGGGTAATTCCCATCCTTGTAAATACTGTCAGACCTTATGAATGATGAAGGTGTTTTTTCTCTTAAATCTCTGGAAGGTTTTTCCCAATTTGGAGTTGGTTCAAAATCAATCCATCCATAACTGGGGAAATATACTTGAACCCACCCGTGACTGTCTGAATCTTTAATCGTTGAAATATCATCTTTGGAATCATATGACCCGGATGAATACCCTGTTGCTAGTCTTGACGGAATTCCCAAATCACGCAGCATTACAGTCATGGCAGAAGCAAAATAATCGCTGTATCCGGCTTTGCTAGTGAATAAAAAATAATCCACTCCGTCCGTACCAACAGGAGGCGTGGAAATTTTTTGAGAGTACACATAATTGCCACTTCGTAGATGCTTTTCAATGGCCACAGCTTTGTCGTATGGGGTTGGTTCTTTAGAAGCTATCTGATGGGCTAGGTTAGATATTCTACGAGGCATATCTTCAGGCAAATCAAGATAGTGATCTTTTATGAACCCGTGATACTCTTGGCTTGAATTTTTTAGGTCCTCGGGGGTTGATACGGATACATGAGAAACCATCGTTAATTTCTTGTTTGCTGGAATTTGCCGAGATAGGTTCCAATCCACAATATCTAAATTCGGTGGCATATCACGGACTAAATTAATGATTTCTGTATCATTTTTGCTGGATGTGGTGTTTACATATTTGTATTCTTTCGGCAGCTTGTTGTCCAGAAAGTTTCCATATCTGCCATATTTTATTCCACCAGGGTTTTCTTGGAAAAAGTTTTCTAATTCTAATTCAAACATTTGTAGGTCTTCTGGAATAGATTTGTCGACTATATCGTCTCCAATCGATAACTTAAAAGATTTTGGTTTTAGAGATTCTAGTTCGACGGGTTCACTGACACTAGAAATACTCCCTCCAGCAAAAAATTGGTCTGAAGGGAATGACATTTGCATCAACTGTTTAACTGGTTTCGTTGATTTTAGCCCTTTTGTATTATCAAAATTGGAATTTTTTCTGATATCAATAGTATTTGTTTCACCGGATATCCAACCTTCATGAGTGTAGGTGTCATAAGTTCGAGAAATCCAGTAGTTGGGATAATCAGATTTTGTGGTTAATACCCCCTCTTCTCTAAAGGAAATAGAGCCTATAAAAGGCAAAAACTTACCAAAGAATCGACCATTTTGTTGGGTTCTTGATGGGACACTTCCCAAAAGACGAGCAAACTGCTCTTCTATCTGAGCTATTGGTGTTCTAGCATCCTTCCAGGCATCGGCTACGGGTCTGGACACATAAATTTTCATGGGCATGGCAGTGGCAATCACCAATATTGCAAGGCTATACCAGACAGCGGAATTTAAAGTGAGCCAACCATCCAATTTATTGAATGAGGTTCCATTTCTAATCCAGTCACGTTTTTGTTTTACCGTTGTAATGTGAGTTATCAGAATCATGGCTGTGAATGCATAGAGATAGAATCTTGAACTGTATTCTTGGGGCAGGAAACTTAGACATGTGAGTATGGATACTCCATTAAGTACGATTGAAATCCAAATGTTATTGTGTTTAAAGGTAAACCATGAGCAAACGTACCCTAGTATCCAAGAGAGACTTAACAGAGTAATCGTGTAAGGGATCAAATCAGTGCTGATACCATCGCTAGTTGCTATTCCATACCAATAATCTAACCTCAATTTCAGTTCTGACACCTTCTCCAAAAATGGCATGTCTTTTATAAGGGTTAGTGTCTGGTAAAGGACGAAACTCATTCCTACTATCAATGAAATTACATGTATAAAGAGAGAATGCAATTTAATGCGTGCAAAACATACCGGGATAAGGCTGGAAATCAAAACAGAGTAATAAATGCCAGGAGTCTTTACCCAGTTACCTATAACCACAATATCTACTGTGCAAAGAAGTGAAAGTAAAAGGATGAAATAGAGCATAACTCCTTGATCAGGTAAAAAGCTCTTTAAAATATTTAATACGGTACCTTTTTTAGTTGAAGTCGGTAGCTGTGGCTTCAATAATTCGGCTATTGATACATTCCTGTTCATCTTGATGATAGTCCGGCTAATTTTGAACTGTCTGTCCGGGAGAAGGACCGAGATAAAGCAGCTTCCATTGAATCGCCTTTTCTCAATAGAAATGGAGATATGCCTATACTAGCTAGGGCGGATATCACTTCCGTTTGATCACCGTCACCTGAAAATGAAATAGGATCGATCAATATCACAGTGATATTTATGTTGAACTGGGTTAACTCTGACAGCGCACTAACCCATTCAATGTTATTGGATGGGGTTATGACGATGATAGAAGTGTAGTTAATCCATATATTTCTTTCTTCATTCAAAATTTGATGTAATTTCTTATCATCACCAGATTGAGCTTGTGCCAAAATTTCCATTGTTCTATCAAAATGAGATGACCCTGTGCTGGGAGGTAAATGATAACGTTCTTTTCCATAACTCAGGAATCCGACCGGAGTATTTGAATTGATGTATTTTTTGCATAACGAGGCCACCAAGGAGATTGAGAGTTCAATGCTACTTTCATCTAATTCACCGACATGCACTGAATCATTCAAATCATTCAATATCATGACCTCATTGGATGTTCCTACGTCGAATTCTTTCGACATAAGCCTTCCGGATCTGGCCGTACTTTTCCAATGTATGCGACTTAGACTGTCACCATAGGCGTATTCTCTTACACTTGAAGCATGTGGAGATAAAATGTTGGACCTTCTTCTCGCCATTCCTTCATTGGTTAAATTACTGTTTCCAGTTTGGAAATTTTTCAAATCATGTATCTTGGGATATATCATTATCTTGTCGGGAGAACCGTGAAGTGTATTGGCTCTATAAATGCCAAGAAGATCGGTTGTGGATATTTCTACAGGCCCCATTTGGAATAAACCTCTGTGGTAAGCCTTGTCTGTTGATCGCCAAGACCTGTACCCTTTTGTGGTAAGGCCCAATGCGTATGAACTGGTATATTTGGGTATTGTCGTGATATCTGTAGCCATTAATAGCGTTTTCGGTATCATGCTGAGATTCCGAATACTTATTCTTTTGTCTATCTGTTCTCCTACGCTAAGTAGGTGATTTCGTCGATCGATGGTGACTTCAAGTTTTCTAGCATTTAGGTAGACGGAGAGCAGGGATATGATGCAGACCACAGAGATTATGTAACCCAGCCTGAAGAAAAGTCCAAAGCCAGTGGCTAGTCCGGTCACAAGAGTGACAATCAAAATTACAATTATCAGATAAAATCGTGAGGTTGGGACCAATCTAATTTTTGTAATTAGCCTATCTCCTCAGCCAATTTTGAGATTTTTCTCCAGGAATGGGGATAGTCTTCACTAGATCTTTAATTATCTGTTCCGGTTCCAATCCGTTCATTCGTGATGAAGGGGAGGGAATAAGTCGGTGAGACAAGATGGACGGGGCCAGCTGTTTGACATCGTCTGGGAGCACATAATCTCTCTCCCGTAATAAAGCCAGTGCCTGGCTCGCTCTATGCAATGCTATTGAGCCTCTAGGGGAGCTACCCAAGTTTAGTTCCAACATATTTCTAGTTTGAGCAACTATTTTCACAATGTATTCTTTTATTAAATTGTCTGAGTATACGGATCTAACAGTGTCTTGCATGTCGGTGACCATTTGAGGAGTTACAACCGCCGAAATATTGTCAATTGGGTGAATTTGGGATTGGTTATTTAAAATTGAGATTTCCTCAACCTCGTCAGGGTAACCTAGATTGACTTTTAGCAAGAATCTGTCTAATTGAGCTTCTGGCAGCGGAAAGGTTCCTTCATATTCAATAGGGTTTTGTGTTGCGATAACCATAAATGGCCTCGGTAGATTCCTAGTTATGCCTTCCATGGTTACTTGCTTTTCTTCCATGGCCTCTAGCATCGCAGATTGGGTTTTCGGGGTAGCTCGGTTTATTTCATCTGCCAAAACTACTTGGGAGACTATTGGACCCTCTCTAAATTCAAATTCACCGTTTTTTTGGTTATATATAGAAACCCCACTAACATCAGTAGGGAGTAAATCAGGTGTAAATTGAATCCTTTTGAAAGTACATCCACTAGAAATAGCCAGACTTCGGGCTAAAATCGTTTTCCCAACTCCTGGGACATCTTCAACTAAAATGTGGCCGCCACTCATCAGTGCGACAGTAGCGAGTTCTATAGAATCTTGTTTTCCAATGATGACTCTACTTATATTTTCGGTGATGAGATTAGCTGTTTTTGTTGCTTCGTTATGTACAGTTTTTAGCTCTTCTTTCAAGTCTTTTCCTTAACTTTATTTACCATTATCTATTAATATGATCGCACAAGTGAGTAAGGGTGAATAGATGGGAATGAAGTGGCAATTTATGACATCAAAAGAAACGGAATACAAGTTTTTAATTGAAAGGCTGATGCTATGAAGGGATTTCTCAGAGGACTATTATTTGGAGGTGTGGCAATAGGTTTATATTGGCTAGTGGTGGGTGTTTGCAGCCCTTGAACCTATTACCCTAGGGGGGGGCCTACAAATTCGACGTTATACCTGCCAGAAATCTCCATCGCTCTTTCACCAAATTGTTCTCCGTCAATTTCTTGTTTATCACCCACTATATCGAAGAAAAAATCTTCGAATTCTGGTGGAGATATTATGACAAGGATTTTTACTGGTTTCTCAGTGGCCCTCCAAAAGGTGTGTACGACATTTCTTGGTAGGAAAACAAATGAGCCTGATTTAACGCAAAAAATTTCTTCTCCAAGTTTTACGTTTAGTTCACCTTCTAAAATATAGAGAGCTTCATCTTCGTCGGAATGAATATGTTGCCCTGGACCTCCTCCAACTAAGTTGGCCTCAAATAGTGAATAGGCCCCATTGGTGTCGTTTCTGGTGGCTTTGAATGTAATAGGGTGGTCTGATATTTGCAGAAGTTTCCCCTCGTTCGGGCCCAGTACAAGTGAGTTGTCACTAAACGACATTTAATTCTCCATTATGAAGGTCAGTCAAGACACTTTAGGTTGATGGTGGGCGATGAGGGACTCGAACCCCCGACTCCCTGCGTGTAAAGCAGGTGCTCTAACCAACTGAGCTAATCGCCCTAGACCTAGAGCGCGCTTGGCGGGACTTGAACCCACGACCTCAGCCTTCGCAGGGCTGCGCTCTATCCAACTGAGCTACAAGCGCATTATAAAATGTTACGCTCCAGATTAAGACAGTACTTTAATCTGCCAAATAATGTTAGTTCTACTAATAGTAGGAGTCAATCACGAATCGGTCTGTATTCAAATCTGATGACGGGTATAACTCTTTTCGTTCTGCTTTGGTACTTTTGAAAATTAGGATATAAAGTTGATAATGAATTCCACGCCTCTATTTTGGCTTTGCCTTCCAATACTTGGGCTTCTGCAGGGAAAAATTTACCTTCTGCCAAAATTTCAACTCTGGGATTAGATAAAATATTTGTGTACCAGTGAGGAGCTTTATCGCTGCCTCCAAAAGAGCCTACACAGTAATAGCTGGAGTCGATTTTTTTAAACAATAATGGGGTGTAACGTTTCTTACCTGTCTTTTTCCCAACAGTCGTGAGTAAAAGCATATCCAATCCAGCCAGTCTACCCATTAATTTTCCCTTGGTTATGCGAAGTACCATGGTATGGAATTTACTGAAAGCAACTATAAGCGTAGATCTAAAATTCATATAGAAATTTCTATATTTAGCTTAATCAAAGCTTTTCAAACCTTCTACGACAGAAGGGTCAAGTTTCAATATGCATGCTTCAACCAGTTTTATCGCACTTTCTACGTCCTTCAGGTTGATAAGAGAATTATGGCTGTGTAGGTATCTTGTCGGTACTGTTATGTTTATTACAGGAGTTCCTTGAAAGGCTTTTTGCATTTCTGCACCGTCTTGTCCGTAGCCACTTAGGACGTTGAACTGTAACGGAAGATCAATTTTGTTTGCAGTTTCTATGACAAAGTCACGAAGATTTAAATTGGGAAGCATTGACGAATCGTGTAGAAATATTGCGGGTCCAGCCCCGAGTTTTTCCTGAGCTTCGTATTGAGAAATACTAGGGTAGTCGCCCGCCACGCCAGATTCCAAATTTAGTCCTATGTCAGGATGAACAGCATAGCTACTTGTGTGTGCGCCCCGAAGACCAATTTCTTCTTGCACAGTAGCCACAGCGTAAACACTGAAAGGCAGATCCTTGTCCTTTATTGAATCCATAACTCCTATCATTACTGCCAGTCCGGCCCTATCGTCCCAGGCTTTGCCTAAAATAAAATCGCTTTCATTTAATTTCTCTGCTTTAACGAAAGGAGCTATTGGGTCGCCAGGTTTTATCCCCAATCTATCTTCAGCGTCGGATTTGTCCTTAGCCCCGACATCTATAAAGAGACTCTCTCCCTTAAAAATCTTTCCTCTTTCATCAGCAGACATCACGTGAGGTGTTTTGATTCCTGTTACCCCAAGAACAATTCCTTTCGAGGTCATTATTTCCCACCTTTGGCCAATTAAGGCCTGGTCCAGCCATCCCCCTAGATTCTGGAATTTTATAAAGCCATCCGAGGTGACATATCGGACCAATAACCCAACTTCATCCATATGAGCTGAAAGCATTATTTTAGGAGAATTAGAAGGGCCATTTTTCAAGCTAATGAGTGATCCCACACCATCTGTTTCTATGGAATCGACATATGGGACCAACGCTTTACGTACTATTTGGCGAACTTCACTCTCGAATCCAGAGGGTCCTCGAGCATTTGAGAGTTTTAGTAGTAGTGATTCTATATCGAGCATAGTATTCCTCGGAGTAACCAGAATTTTAAGTTAGTAGATTTTTGACAGATAAGTATAGTTAAATATTCTCCTAAGGTACTACATTGGTAACAGGTTCTGGTATCTTCATAGCTAAATTGCTTATCATTAAGTGTGCTAGGTGAGTATTCGGTGGGTTTTGAATTTGATTTAGAGGTTTTATGGTTGATATAGAAGGCGCTTCACTGTCAAATAAAAATGTTTCTTTCCTGGACATTGCCAGGGGATTTGTGCCGAAAATTTTGAAAGCTTCTCGAGTAATAACGGAAGGCAGGGAAATACCTCCGAGTCTCGCATCTGAAATGGCAGAAGAAGGGCTTTTCAGGCTCTATATCCCAGAATCTATTGGCGGGCACGAGATAGATTATATTGATTTTCTGGACCTTGTTGCGGTTATTGCAGAGGCAGACGGGAGCGTTGGGTGGTGTTTCAATCAGAATAACGTTCTATCCACCCTTTCTGCGTTTATGCCGGAGCAATTGGCTAGGGAAATATGGTCTGATCCGACGGTCATTTTATCTAATGGTCCTCCTATTTCTCCAAAGGCTGTACCTGTGGAAGACGGATATATATTAAATGGAAGGTGGAATTTCAGTTCCGGATCTCGCCATGCAAAGTGGGTTGTTGCTTTGGCACCTGTTGAGGGGAGAGTTATGGAGGGGGCTCAATCACCAGAGATGCGTAACATGATGATTCCCAAAGAACAGGTGGAATTTATTGATACTTGGGAAGTGAACGGGTTAAGAGGAACTGGCAGTTTTAGTTTTATTGTTGAAGATTTATTTATCCCAGAAGCTCATTCTTTTGTTGAAGGAATGCCTCCGAGAGAAAAAGGGCCCATCTATGTGATTCCGAAGAGCCTTTTGTTTTGCTCTGGGTTTGCCACCACCGCATTAGGTGTCGCTAGAGGGGCTTTGAATGCTGTCATTGAGTTATCATCTGCCAAAACTCCACAAGAGCAGGACTTGCTAATGAAGCAACCGTTTACACAAAGAGAAATTGGACAAGCCGAGGCTATATGGAGATCTGCTAACTCGTATCTACGGGACAGTGCTGAATCTGTTTGGGAAAGTGCGGTGAAAGATAGAGTGATTCCTGTAGAGAGTAGAATAAATTTGAGACTTGCGAGTACTCACGCCATTAGAGAGTCGGTAAAAGTGGCAGATATGGCATACTCCCTTAGTGGGGCAACTGCTATTTTCGAAACCAGTCCAATACAAAGGCGTATGCAGGACGTCAGGGTAATAGCGCAACAGATTCAGGGTAGAATGGCCCACTATGACACGGCGGGGCAATATTTTCTCGGGATGGACCCGCAAAGTAGATTGTTTTAGTTCTTTCTATAGCAGGTTCTTTGGTTTTATTATTCCGAATGAGCTTGTGTATCCGTGGACGTAGGTAGATTCACCCACTGGACCAACTTCTCCATTGCAGAAAAAACCTGTTAACGGTATTTCACCAACAATCTCTTTAAACATATCTGTGTCGTGATTGGCTTCGCCGTAAAGGTATGAACCTCTTCCAAGGCATGAAAACAAAAGAGCTCCAAATTGATCATGTTCAGAATCGTCACTGTTATAACTTTCTAGCATTATTTTCAGATTTTCTGAGGAAGTATTTGAGTCTCTTAGGTGGAATTGTACTAATTGGCCTTCTCTTAGCATCTCTCCTATAGCTAATTTTCCTTCATCGGGGTTGGCACCGACTATGTTACGGATCAAAAAATCTTTCGTGGTAGGAGTGTCAATAAAAGGATCGGTGACTGTGCCTAAGAACAATGAATTTTGGAATAGTTGTTGATCAGGTTCAGAAAGTTGATTATATATCTCCGACAAAACTGTAAAGGGGCTTTTGTCATCTAGGCTGGTCAGTATATTTCGTTCGCATTCGGTGATTCTCATAAGGCTGCCGATTGGCTTGCAACCTTGGGCAACTATGGTGTCTATTTCCACGTTGCCATTTAATGCTATACCTGCCACGCCGCGGTCTGTTGTACCGTTCAAATATATAGCGTTACTTCCCGGTTGTGATCCCCCACTAGCTATACCACCGATAATTGTGGAGTCTGGAAAAGCGTAGTCCATTCCTTTGATAAGGCTCTGTATTTCAACTGTGAAAGGATCTGCAAGAATAATAAATTTGGGTTCTGAGTCTCTTTTCACCTTAACCAGAGATTCCCATTTTTCAGGTGGTTGATCACCATCTGGCAATTCGCTACCAGTAATGTGAAATGGGGTAATTGAAACATCAGGCATTATTGCAGCCGTCAGGGCTATCCCTGGCCTATTTTCAACCTCAATTCCTTCACCTATCACACCGTTACCAGAACAGCCTATCAGCGTAGTCTCGGGGAAATATTCTGAAACTAATTCCGGTAAATCTTGGTAGAAGGCTTGAAAATCTGGAGACACAAAAGCTATGAGAAGGTGAGGCTGAACCTTTAGATCTGCTTCGATCGCAGCTAGGCATTCCCTGGCGCCACTTTCAAAATCTGATGACTCTGATATTTTTGAGGACCAATCCATATTTATATTTAGTAGCCTCTGATTCCGCTACCACCTTCCAGCATTTCTCTAACTGAGTCTCTAACTGCTATTGTCGCGTCTACTGAAACCATGATGTCTTCGTTTCGATACTTGCCTGCTGCGTGTATTTTTTCGGTACCCTCGTCGGTAACCTTGATGCAGTCAGGATGATCAGGTTCTCCGGGGAATCCCATGGACTGAGCGAGGTCATTGGGTCCGCCAGCGAAAACATTTATCCCATCTACTTTCAATATTTCGTCAAGATTATTATAGGCTTTGATGTCTTCTATTTGAGGCATGAGTAAAAGATCATCATTTGTATCCTGCATCATTTTCTTTAGGTCATCAACAAGACCGAATCTTTGAACTCTTTTGCTTGTATAGCTCCTATGGCCTTGTGGGGCGAAATAGCAGCAATCTATCATAGCTTCTGCTTCTTCTCTCGTATTTACGAACGGAATAGTTATAGCTTTGATGCCTCGGTCAATATAGTTCAAAATATTGCTCGGTATCTGGTCTGGAACACGCATGGTGGGTGTGACTCCCCATCCATCGCACATCCTGGCAAATCTATCTATTGTTTCCGGAGTGACCGGAGCGTGTTGGCCATCATAATTTACAAAATCTAGACCCATAGCTCCGGCTAATTCAACCATTTCATCAGCATAAAAGCTCAACGAGATACCATAGGATTTTTTGCCTTCTTGCATGTTGGAAATAATTTTGTTTGCCATTTCTATTCACTCCTTCTTTTTGGGGATTGTACTTGGATTGTTCCGATTACGCTTTTTTATCGCCATGCCGATATGGTCTGGTTTGGTTGTAAGATAGTTTAGTGGTTAACGATTCTTCTAAGTCCAATTCAAACTCGCCGCATAAATCAGCTATTCGGATAATGACGTCTGCCAATTCCACTGTAAACCCTTCCGGTTTTCCTCTTTCATCTAACCAGTTTTCACCAATGGAATCTTTACCCTTGACTCGATAGACTTCGAGTGCTTCACTGACTTCACTGTGTATAAGTGCTAGAAGCTCACCCACATTTCGGTCAGGATCATCCCACCAGCCTTTGGATTTTGCAGTTTGATGGGATTCTTTTATGAGATTTTCAATTGTCATAGACATTTTTCATGCCTCCAATCCAACTAGTTTATGAAAGGAGCCAGAGATTGAATGGTTGCTTGATAGGCTTCCTTTGTGTCTTCATTTAAGACTAATCTTATTTCGTCCACCCCCGCATCAAAAAAGTTTTTCATTTGTGCTGCACATTCTTCAGGCGTACCGATTATTGTGGTGGCATCAACCATTTCGTCAGTAACAAGGCTGGCGGCTTTTCCCCTTTCTTTGTCCAGATAGGCTTTCCTGACCATATCAGCCTCTTCTCCAAAACCTATTCGATGCATGTATTGATGATAGAACACCCCCATACCTCCAATATAGAAAGATATGTGAGGACGCTCCCTGTCTCTCGCAAGTTTTGGGTCATCTGTGACATATACTGAAACTTGAGGTGAAATGGTGATGTCCTCAAGGCTTCTACCCACAGATTCTGCTCCTTCTCTGAGCTGAGATACTGCGGCCTCCATTCTTGAAGGTGCTAGGAATATAGGCAACCATCCGTCGGCTATTTCTCCCGTCATCTTAAGACTAGGTGGACTTAAAGAGGCTATGTATATTGGGAGGTCAGGTCTATGGGGAGTGAAGCGTAGTCTAAACCTGTTTATTTCAAAAAATTCTCCCGAATGATCTAATCTTTCACCATTCATGGCTTTTCGTAGTATGTCAACATACTCTCTTATTCTGGTGATGGGTTTTGAAAACTTTTCGCCATGTAGGTCTTCAATTACCAATTTACCACTCGCTCCTAATCCTAAAAAGAATCTTCCCTTCGACATAACATCCATGTTTAGTGCTGTCATAGCTAGATTTGCAGGTGACCTCGCAAATACTGGAACAATGCTTGTGCCGATTTTGATTCGTTCGGTAACAGCCGCTATTTGGGCTAATGAAGTGAAGGCGTCTTCCCCCCAGGATTCTCCCATCGTGACACAGCTATACCCTAAGTCGTCAGCCATAATTGCCAATTCCTTAGTTTCGTCCCAGGACCCCCCTGGAGCTCTAAGACCCATTATTCCTACATCACCCATTTCTTACTCCTCTTTTTTGATATGACTTTATTCTATCTATTAATTCGACCCGATGAATTCGGTTCCAACAATTTCCATAGTATTGATAGCTTCTTCGTGATTCAAATCACCCCATTGGAAAGAAATCAATAAGAAGTTGCAATCGCTGTTATTTTCGTATTTTTTTAAATAGTTGATGACTGAGTCAGCGGATCCTGCCACAACCTGCTCTTTTTCAATTGCCGTCTCAAAATCAATTGTCCAAGGAAGTATCCTTTTACCAATTTCACTTTCAATCATTATTTTAGGTCTGCGGCTTTCTCCGCCGGGGAGTGGTTTACGAAAATTCGACCTGTATATTTCAAAAGATTTCTCGGCCCTTTGTAAAGCGGATTTATCTGTTTTTCCTATAAAGATTCGTTTGGAAACTCCTAATAGAGGATTTTGAAAGAAATGAAATCTTGATTTTTTTGTTTCGTACTCGGCACGGGTTTCTGAATAAATGGTATTGATCTTCGGTAGATCAGCTACTGTACCTTCTGTTATCAAATTTCCACCGATCTGACCCGCTTTAACAGGATTTCCAGCAACCCATATAGGTGGGTGTGGTTTTTGAAATGGGCTCAGTTCCATCCATAGATCTTCAAATTGATAATGATTACCTGAGTAGTTTATAAATTCCTCGGTAAGGCCCTGCATCACGATCTCTACAGATTCATTATAGATATCGTCAGAATCTAGCGGGTTTTGTCCCCACATTGCCAGTTCATCACCAACTGGTGCCCCTCTACCAAAGCCAACATCCAACCTACCTGAGGTTAAGTTATCTAGAGTGCAAATTTCTTCAATAATTCGAATTGGGTGATGAAGAGGGAGAACATATACTAAAGGGCATAATCGAATAGTTGATGTTACTGAGGCCAGAGCCCCAAGATAGGCTCCTTGAACGGGGGCGGCGGTCAACGGTGAGTGATGGTGTTCTGCAACATGGTAAGAATAAAACCCTAGAGTCTCAGCCTTTTTCACCATTGATATTCTCTGAGCGTACTGTACGGGAAGTGATAGGTGTTTAAGCCGTTCTACGTGATCAAATATACCTACTTTCAAGAATTTACTCTTGATAGACTTATGAAACTGGTTCGGCTAAGAAGACAGGTATTACACGATCAGTTTTCTGTTGGTATTCGTGATAAGGAGGGTATGCCTCTACTGCAATCTTCCAGAGTCTTTTCCTCTCACCTGAATCAGTGATTTCTCTTACTGTCATATCGTATATATCTGAGCCGTCCTGAATTTTGACGGATGGGTTGGCTTTGAGATTGAAGTACCACACCGGATGTTTTGGAGCACCTCCGGTTGAGGCTACCAATATGTAGTTGGAGCCATCAACTGCTCTCATAAGAGGAGTTTTTCTTACAGCACCTGTTCTATTCCCTGTATTTGTGACGACTATGACAGGGAGCCCGGTCTCTCTAAGGGTGGTCCCTTCTTTCCCTCCGCTAGATTCATATAATTCAACTTGTTCTCTAACCCAATCCCTAGGGCTCGGAATATATTCGGCCATTTT
This sequence comes from SAR202 cluster bacterium, assembly GCA_008373095.1. Taxonomy (GTDB): domain Bacteria; phylum Chloroflexota; class Dehalococcoidia; order Lucifugimonadales; family UBA826; genus UBA11996. The sequence goes on from RQOP01000034.1 coordinate 15,651, forward strand.
AGAAGATCCTCTTTTTTATCTGCTGGTGGAGCTGCTGGCTTTAAGCAATCGCAGACACCACATTTTCCTTATGATACTTTTTTACCTTTTCACGAAGCAATGGTATTAATTCTTTGCCCCAGTATATAGCGTCTTCGATAGGGTTGAATCCTCTAATTAAAATGGTAGTGCCGCCAATTTTGTAGTAGTTCAATAAAGAATCTGATACTTGATCGGCGGTCCCAACTAATGCCGTACTGTTTCCTGTCCCCCCCGTAGCAGCTGCAATTGGCATATACAATCGTTCGTCTTGTATGTCGCCTTGTTTGGCAAAGTACACTAGCCTTTTTGATCCAATAGACATGGTCCTGTCATTAAAGGGAGCATTTTTGCCTTGAACAGCTGCCAACGTGTCATAAGCCCTTTCCCAAGCTTCTGTTTCAGTATCAGCAACTATCGGTCGGGTAGAAACAGAGAACCTCACCTCATTAGGGTCTCGCCCTGCATCCTTTACTCTTTTCTTAAAATCATCGATCTTTTTACTAACATCAATAAGAGGTTCCCCAAAAGTGGCGTAGACATCGCATTCTTTAGCTCCAATGTTCAAGGCTACTTCGGAAGACCCACCAAAATATACCGGTATTCTTGGTTGTTGATAGCAATCCACATCACTAAAAGCCTGATTAAATTTGTAAAATTCACCAGAGAAATCAAAGGGTGAATCCTCACTCCAAATCCTTTTAATGATGTGCATAAATTCACCAGATCTTCTATATCTGTCTTCTTTGCTCAAAAAATCCCCATCTTTCTGTTGCTCAACCTCTGAACCCCCGCTTATTATATGGAGGGCGATCCGACCCTCGGTGAGTTGGTCGAAAGTGGCGGCCTTTCTCGCAAGCAGAGTGGGACTAACAAAGCCGGGTCTATGAGCGATTAAAAACCCCAAACTTTTGGTGTGGGCAGCTGCATGCATGGCCACTATAAATCCGTCTGCTGCACTCGACCTATAGCCTACTAAAACTTTATCAAAGCCACTGTCTTCGTGAGCTTTTGCAAATCTAACTATGTGATCCTTACTAACTCCAGTGCCGATAACAGAAACCTGGTTTTTACTGGAAGTTCCTTTCTCAGCCCCAATCATTCCTATGATTTCTACATTCATTTTGAATTCCTTTATTGATCTTCCCAATCGGTTCCTTGGGATATTGTTTTTGCGATTTTTTCTGAAAACTCCCACAACCTTTTGCCCATCATTTGATCTTCCCCATGTCTTGACGTTGACTTCGGATTGCAGTTTGAAAAATATTTACCACTTACACCTTTTATGTCTGGATGTGTACTCGCATATATCTGAGTAGCTGCACCTTGGTGAACATTTTTGAAGAGCAGTTTTTCCACCAAAACTGCGCCATATTTTAGGATGGGGTTGTAATGCCTGAGTAAATTAGTTCTGATCACCCCGGGGTGGACAGCATTGGCAGTTTGGTGGCTACCATTCAATCGGTTTGCCAGTTCATTTGAGAATAATAGATTTGCCAATTTAGAGTGCCCGTAAGCTTTCTGAGGGTTGTATTTATTAAAGCCAGAAAAGTTGTCGAACTGGATTCCGTCAGGATAAGCAAAAACTTTGTGTGCCGAGCTTGAGACGATCGTTATCCTTGCCTCATCGGTAAGTAAAGCCATAAGTTGGTTCACTAACATAAAATGACCGATGTGATTGGTTAAAAATTGAAGTTCTACCCCATATTTTTGTTGTAGCTGTGGTAGAGCCATGATGCCAGCGTTGCAGATTATTGAATCTATTTGTGTTCCTGATTTAATTAGAGTCTGAGTACATCGCATAATGGAACTCGGTTCAGATAAGTCGCATTCAAGCGGCATGAATAGGGCGTTCGCAATTGGCTTGATTGAATTGGCTTTTTCAATAGTTCTAGCCATGCCAATTACTTTTGCGCCTCTTAAAGATAAAACTCTTACGGTCTCCAATCCCAGACCGGAATTGGCTCCTGTAACGACGATTGTTTTGTCAGTAAGGTCAATAGACCTGGTTACCTCTTCTGCAGTCGTGTGGAATCCCAAACCGTTTGGGCCAATTTTGGCGAAACGATCCATGAAGGGGATTCGAGAGCTGGCCAATGATTCTAACAATTAGAATTGCTTCTTAATAAGACAGCAGGGATTCTAATACTCATATACGGCACACCGTTCACAGACTGTTTCTGGAACAATTCCTACTGAGATCAAAACCTTGAATACTTTACAGGCAAAGCAATATCCCAATACCGATTCTAGAAATGCAAATATGCTCAGCACTGAAAGAAGAAATATACTAATAGAGTGGAAGTTAGTTAGCCACAAAATAAAAATTGATGTAGAAAATACTAATCCAATACTTTGGGCAAACCGCTTGGGTGGTCCTGGTACTAGTTTTTCATCAAAATTGAATTTGGGCACTAGAATTTTTGTAACTATCAAAGCAAGGGGACTAACTTTTGGGCCAGATAGTACTCTGGCTAAAAAGCCGTAAGTCATAATCAACAATATTACCCAAACAAAAGTTACGTCCAAGCTGATTAGACATATCGATAGAATCGACATTAAAAGGACTCCCGAGGCCACCAAACGTGCCGCAGGCTCATTTATTAGCTCTGGAAATGAAAAGAATTCTCGCATATTTAACTCGTTTTTATAAATTGGGTTGAGGTGTAGTTCGAAGGTATTCCTTTACTATCGTGTGCCCTTTAGGAAATTTGCTGGGAATTTCCTCGGTAGCCACTGCCGGTACGACGATACAGTCTTGTCCATCTTCCCAGTCTGCAGGAGTAGCAACCTGGTAATTCGCAGTAAGTTGAAGAGAGTCCAAAACACGTAGTATTTCGCTGAAATTTCTTCCTGTTGATGCTGGATAGGAAATGATTAGTTTCACTAATTTATCTGGTCCGATAATGAAAACTGACCGCACTGTTAATGTGTCGTTTGCATTAGGGTGGATCATTCCGTACGCGTCGGCTATGGCCTTGTTTGGATCTTCGACAAGAGGGAAATCAACGTTTGCGTTCTGGGTCTCATTCACATCTTTTATCCACTCAGTGTGTGATTCCAGTGGGGTGAGATCTGCTTTGGTGCCAACACTAACTACAAGTACCTTTGCACCTCTTTTTGAGAATTCAGATTTTAAATTTGCCACCCTCCCAATCTCGGTTGTGCAAACAGGAGTGAAATCAGCTGGATGGGACATAAATATGCCCCATTGATTGCCCAGCCATTCATGGAAATTTATTTCTCCTTGAGTGGTATTTGCTGTGAAATTTGGGGCTTCATCTCCAATTCTTAGGCTCATTTTTTCTCCTAATAAAAAAACCCCGCTTTTGCGGGGTTTTCTAGTTGATCTAATGGTTTTTTTAACGAACGATCAATACCCCGAACCTACTGGGTCGGTACAACAAGAACAGTTATTTGTGTCTATTGATATGTTCATTTCGCCCAATATCCTAAAACACTTTGTGACAAGTTATCAAGTTTTGAGAGTCGTAAAATTATTAGCACAATTTATCCTTTGTTATCTTGCAGAGGTGATTTAACATGGTTGAAATTCACAGGACTGTCTCTGGTACGGGATTTCTTCTACAGGGTTTATTGAATGACGGTTTCAGCTTTAATAGTATTGGCTTTACGGGTAATTCTTCCCTTATCAATATTTAGAAATAGGATAACTGGTGCCATTTTGTCTATGGCATTGGACCTATTGGATGTAGTGATAGTAGACGCTTTGCAGGTAGCTTTGGGCGAGCCTCAAGTTGGATTTGGTGAAAACTACCAAATGTTCGACAAATGGCTAGATATGTATTACTTATCAATTGAAGCTGTGGTTTGCTTGGGTTGGCCAAATCGTCTAGCAAAAGTCGCTGCTATTGCCCTATTTGTATTTCGGTTGGCGGGCATTTCTGCATTCGAGGTAACAGGTGAGGAGTTTAGGAAACTTATTTTCTTTTTCCCTAACCTTTTTGAGAATTTTTTCCTGTATTACATAATATGTGACCGATTTGCTCCTCGCCTTATTCCTACCAAAATAAAATCACTGCTGTTTGTTCTGTTACTCCTGTATGTGCCTAAATTTGCCCAAGAGTATGTCTTACATTTTGCCGAGGTGAAACCGTGGCAATGGATCAGGGCAAATGTCCTTTAGGCATTATTGGTCGTCGTTAGGATTTGGATTTCTCACCCTCAAGGCCCTCTGTTTGCATTACTTTGGCAGCACTTTCATGTTCAGCAACATTGCTTAGCCTAGCATCAGTAGCTCTTTTCCAAGTCTCTCTATTGTTTACCACAAATTCTATAGAGTCTCGGTAATCTGCCAGCATGGAGTTTATTTCGGGGATTACATATCTCGCGACTAAATCCCAACTTTTTTTAGTGTTTTCTCTGTTGGCCCAGTCGTGTGCGAATCCAATAACTGCACCAAATCCGCCTGTAACATCAATCATTTCTTGTATTTTGTTTATCAAATCGTCAGGAGTTCCGATTACTGCATTACCTACACCGGAAAAAGCAACGGCATCTACCGCTTCATCAGCCGTTTTGAAAATCTGACCATCATCAGGCCTCAGAGCTCTTGTCGTGTATTCGTTATTGTGTATCAGCAGGCCGTCTTTAGCTTCTTCTCTTGCTTGATCTCGACTTTCTGCGATGTGCCAACTCATCAGGATTCGCCAATTTTTCCTGTCTATTGCGGTCCCATGTTTCAATGCGGATTCTTCAGCAAACTCCCATTGCCTCGCGAGCGATTTAAGACCTTGTGAGGCCATTCCTCCTATTGATATCACACCAGTTTCATATTTTCCTGACAATGTCATACCTGACGGAGTAAAGGTCGAAGCGACGACAAATTCCATGTTTTCCTGTAATGGTCTCAGCTGCAATTTAGCGTCTCTCAATGTAAACCATTCAGATTCGTATGAAAATCTTTCGCCTGAAAAGAGTCTTTTAATTATTCCGATTGCTTCATCTTGTCTGGAACGCAGTAGCATTGGGTCCAATCCCAAGGTGTGTGCATCGGATGGTAGTGCCCCTGGACCAGATCCGAATATGACTCTTCCTCTTGATTGATAATCTAATTGCACCAACCTCTGGGCGACCATAAAAGGGTGGTGATATGGGAGTGAAATCACTCCGGTCCCTAGTTTGATTCTCTGGGTACGTTCCGCTGCTGCAGCCAGAAACAATTCTGGCGAAGCTATAACTTCCCAGCCAGTTGAATGGTGCTCTCCACACCAAAATTCGTCGAACCCTAGATTATCTAAGTGTTGCACGAACTCTAAATCACTTTGGAGTTGGAGCATGGGGTTTTCACCAATGGGGTGATGTGGTGCCAGGAAGGCACCGAAGCTCATGTTGTTCAAGTTAAATTCCTATTTTTGAGGTTTAAGATTCTGCAGATGTTGCTTTCTCTTTCAGATTTGTTAGGCCTGCCTGTATGTATCCTTGAAAGCTACATAGAAACATTCTGCCACCTGCAGAGACCCAGCGTTCTATGTTGTTGTCTCCTGCGGTCGATCCTGTAGCGTATCCTGCTGAGGCAATTTTTTTCATCGAGTCCTCAATAATCTTTTCAACGTCAGGATGGCTAGGCTTACCAAGATATTCTGGTCCCATACTTTGAGAAAGGTCACCAGGAACCACCATGAAACAGTCTACTCCATCTACAGTTAATATTTCATCAAGGTTTTCTACTGCAACAACATCTTCTATCAAGGCCAAAAGCATTACTTCATCATTAGCCTTGTTTATATAATCTGAAACTCCCAGCCCTTGGCGGGAAGAAAACATTCCCCTACTACCTTCGGGGGTATATTTACCACCTTGTACTAACCTCTCGGCCTCTTCTTTTGTATTTACATGTGGAACTAAAACGGCCTGTGCACCTCTGTCTAATGCTCTTCCTACTAGCCAAGGGTCGTTGTTGTTTACTCTTACGAGCGAGGTCATACCCCATAAATCGCATGCTCTTGAAATATCGCTTATTTGCGACCAGGTTGCTTCACCGTGCTCCATTTCTACCCAAATCACATCCACGGCACCTGTTGAACCGAGAAAATCAATCATATCTGTATCTGTGCATGAGACAGCAATTACATTTTCTCCATTTTTTAACTTTTGTTTCGCTCTATTTTTTCTTAATTCAGGCATATTAATTATGACCTCCTAGTGTTGTTGGATCCGTGGCTGCTAAATGGCTTCAATATCGCGTAGGTTTTTAATTTGAGATTCGCTATATCCGAGGGCATTCAGAATCTCATCATTGTGTTCCCCTAACTCAGGTGCAAATCCCGGATTGCTAGGGGTTTCAGAAAAGTTCCACGGGGAGCCATGGATTTTAATGTTCTCTCCAATTTTTGGGTGAAAAATTTCCTTGACATACCCATTGGCTACTACGTTGGGATCATTCGAAGCCTCTAACATGGTATTAACTGGGGCAGCAACCATGTCTGCCTCACGTAAAATTGACACCCAATGCTCTCGAGTGTTGGTCGAAAACAGGCTTGCTAAAGTTGATAGAATTTCATCTTTTTTGTCATCAGAATCAAAGGCTAATCCTAGGTCCAGTAAACCTTTTTCTTCCATTGAATTGTGAAATCCTAATATTTCTAATGCAGGGATCCAGTGGCGTGCATCTAGCTGAATAGCTAGAGGTTTGCCTTTGCTATCATTGAAACATGCCGCTATTCCTGCTCGCTGTCGGCTTCCATTTATTCTTGCTCCTGTAATGGGTGCTTGGTTTTTCCACATAGTTGTCGCCATAGTCCATCCCATAAGTCGGAAAGCACTGCCAACTAAAGAAGTGTCTACTTTCTGCCCTTGCCCAGTTTCTTTGGCATGAATCAATGCTGCCAAAACACCACCAAAGGTGAGAATTGCAGTAGTTTCATCTGCTACTGATGCGACACCGGTTCTCATTGGTTGACCAGGTATGGAAAAAGCTTCGGTAACTCCCGACAAGGCTTGTCCAACGGCATCGGTGCCAGGCAAGTTGGCATCGGGTCCCTCCAAACCGTAAGCAGACACAGATGCGTATACGAGACGTGGGTTAATTTTCCTTAATTGCTCGTATCCAAACCCGTTTCTTTCAGCTGCGCCAGGCCGAAAATTTTGTCCAAAAACATCGGCACTTTCGACTAACTCATACAGAATTTTTTTCCCTTCCTCTGATTTTAAATTCAAAGTGATACTTTTCACGCCCCGATTATTGGTTTCGAAAAAAGAGCTAACTCCGTTTTTAATTTCACCTGAACGCCTTGATCCATCTCCAGTTCCAGGAACTTCTATTTTGATAACTTCAGCTCCTAGATCGGCCATTAGCATATAAGGAACTGTTCCTGCCTGAGCGGTTGAACAAGTTACTACTCGTATTCCTGATAATGCTCCTACTTTATTACTCATTAGGCTTACCTCCAGCATTCCACGTTGTTCTTATCTAATTTGTTATTGTCTCAGTTTCAGTTTTGTGTGAATTAATCCATTCCCAGTTCAAATCCACTCCAATACCGTGTCCTTGAGGAGCATAAACGTTCCCCTCTTCATCTATAGCATCTAGGTCATCACTATAATTCAAATACACAGGTGCCTTAGTGGAAACCACATTTGGGTGTACTAATCCGAGTTCGTAAAAATTCGTATTTCTTATGGACGACATTACATGTCTATGTACCGGCCCAGGTCCGTGAAGTTCCATGTCGAGACCGAAACCTTCTGACGCATGGGCAATTTTCATGGCTCCGGTAACTCCTCCGTCTTCATGAGCCCCACATCTAACATAATCTGTACCATCTGCGATTATGAAATCAACATGTTGTTCAAGAAGCCGAATATGCTCTGTTTGAAGCAAAGGCGTTTTTACTAACTGTCTTAGTTTCCTATGCGCAAACTGTGAGACACCGTTGTCTTGGAATGGATCCTCCCACCAAAAAAATCCAGCCTCATCGCAAGCTTTTCCGAGTTTTAGAGCGTCGCCAAAATTCTTTATTTCACAAGCTGGATCAATCAAGAGGTCTAATTTGCCGCCTAGTTTATTTCCTAAATTTAGGACATTTTCTACCTCACGATCAATGTTTGTGCGAGCTTCTCCCCATCCATGTACCTTGAAAGCCTTGTACCCCATTTGTAAGCATTCTTGAGCAAAGTTTTCGAAGTCTTCTGGGGTAGTTAGCCCGCCATTTTCATCTCCGTGTAGAGTAGACGCATAGGCCTTTAGTGGTTTTAATTCCCCTCCCAATAGACGAAACAATGGTTCCTCATAAAATTTTCCTGCGATGTCCCAAAGGCAAATATCAATTACACCCATACCTAACATTGCTAAGTGGCGAGAGCCTCTTTTCAAGTCATTATAAATTGATTCCCTAGCTAAGGAATCTTTACCAATCAAGTATGGAGCTAAGATTTTTATTTCGGCCAGCGCTATGCTATTAACGTCAGGGTATTCGCCAATCAATCCGAGATCAGTGTGAATTCTTAGCAAAGAACTAGATTGTTTGGCATTTCCGCCTGGTTCGTAAACCATATTGAAAGTGTTGTAGTCTCTACCCAAATCGGTTAATGAGTGTGAGTAGTGAATAGCTTCTATTTTGGTTATTATTGGCGAGTCTTTCATTACTTGACCTTCCTATAATTAGTGGTTACTCGGTAGTGGTTTATATTTCAGGTTTTTTCCATCCACCCGACATTTGCTCTAGTACAAGAGCTATTGCTAGCGAGACATCCTCTCTCCAAGGTTTGGAGATTATTTGTACACCAATCGGTAAATTATCCTCCGTGTTCCCGTATCTGACTACTGTGCCTGGCCATCCTGTAAGGTTGTATGCGCTTGTGTACGCAAAAGCATCTTTATTTTTGCCGTTGAAAGTTTCCCCATGGTTGCACGCAGCAAAAGGAGCAGTAGGAGTGATTATTGCGTCATATTTTTTTATAAATGTCAGCATTTCACTACGGTACTGATCCAATCTTTCAAGGTTAGCTGTGTAGTCTGACGTTGGTACAGGCTCCGCACTATCTATTCGTTTTTTTAGGAAAGGAGAGATTTCCTCAGTACCGGCATTTTCCATCAACCTTTTCACCCATGCCCTGCCGTCACCGCCGTTTAACCCATTAGTTATATCAGGGACCATTTGCAATGCAAGTGGTCGGTCTTCTTCAACTTGGCAACCCCTAGCTTCAAGATCTTTTGCCGCCTGTTCAACGGTATCCTGGATGGCTTGAGAGGGTTTGTGGATCCCGTTATCGGTATAGAAAGCTATTTTTAAATTAGATACATTGACTGAACGCGGGTCTTCTAAAGGCATTTGAATGATCGCTGGATCAATCCAATCAGGCCCACAAAGAATCGGCAGGGTCAGTATCAGATCTTCTACGTGACGAGCCATTGGCCCATTTTGAGTTAGAGAGTCAACAGCTCCCATAGTGTGGTTTACTATATGCCCGGTTCTCGGGATTCTTCCGCTGTTGGGTTTGATACCTGTTATTCCACAAAAGTGTGCAGGCATCCTTATACTTCCCCCAGTGTCGCTGCCTATGTCCAGCGGTGAACCTCCCGAAGCGATAATGGCAGCAGCTCCTCCGCTCGAGCCGCCAGGAATCCTATCTCTGTTATAAGGGTTGTTGGTTCGACCATAGACCAGGTTGTCCGTTTCTCCAGCTAAAGTAAATTCCGGTGTGTTTGTTTTACCCAGCAGTATGGCCCCAGCAGCTCGTAATCTAGCCGTGACCGTCGAATCTTTGTCTGGTATGTGATGTGCTCGGCCTTTCGTTCCTCCTGTAGATATAACACCTTCCGTATCCAATGAATCTTTCAGAGTCATCGGTACTCCGTGCAACAGGCCAATGAATTCTTTTTTGGAAATTTTCTCGTCTGCTATCTTTGCTTCAGTAAGTGCTCTGTCAGCACACATTTGTACAACGGCATTAAGCATTGGGTTTACTGAATCGATCCGTTCTAAATGCATCTTGGTGATTTCAAGACAAGAAACATTTTTCTGTCTAATTTCTGATGCTATTTGGCTTGCTGACATATAGATTAAGTCGTTCAATGTACTTCTCCTTACTTCACTATTCCGAATAATATCACTAGCACCGTATGAATCTTTGAAAGAAGTTTGCAAACAAGTTATTCCAGCAGTGTTATATTTGACCCATTTTCAAACTGGCTATTTGTGAAGTTAATGAACCAAAATACATTAAAGGTGTGGTCTAGCAATAGACTTTGGGCTGTGTCTGTAGGCGAAACTCTTGCGTGGGCAGGGCTTTTCTATATATTCCCTGCATCTTTGCTACGGTGGCAATTACATTTTGGATGGAGCATATCAGAGTTATCTGTGGCTCTTATGATCGCTCTTATAGTTTCAGCTGTTTCCGGAATAGGCTCAGGGAAAGTAATTGATAAAGGATTTGGCAGAGAACTGATGATGATTGGAGTGGTGCTGGGAGGGGTTTGTTTGACCATTGTACCTTTCATTCAGTCGTTAGGGTCGTTTTATATATTGTGGGCTGTAATAGGTGTTGCCATGGGGGCGTGCCTTTATGATCCTTGTTTTGCGATCCTGACTAGGCAGTATTCTTCTGAAGCTAAAGAACCCATTGTGATGGTCAGCCTTTTGGCAGGGTTTTCGATAACATTTTGTTTCATATTGTCTACCTACATTTCCAGTGTTTTCAGTTGGCAGTTCAGTTTCTATATATTTGGGTTTTTGCTGTGTTTTTTTGCAGCACCACTTTTTTGGTTCGGGATTTCTGCTGACAGAGGAGAAAAATCTATAAAGGAAGAGACGTCCTGTAAACCATATGGATTTTCTACACTCTTAGGTGCTCTGATTTCAAAGCCGTTCTTTTGGGGATTAAGCATTATGTTCGCGGCTTTTGCATTAAATCACATAATGCTGATAAGCCAAATATTACCCTTATTTGAAAGCAAGGGGGCTACTCCGACTTCATCTGTTTTGATTGCTTCAGCTATGGGGCCAATGCAAGTTGGTGGTCGTGTGGGATTACTGTTAATTGAAAAACGTCTTAAAAGGCAGTTTGATATTGCCTGGGTTGCTATATTAAGTTGCTTGATTTTGGTTTGTGCCAGTGGAATGCTTTATTTTTCTGAAACCAGCCTTCTGGTTCTAGGTGTTTTTGTCGTGTTCCAGGGAGTTGCGTTTGGGATCATAAACATTGTCAAACCAGTAATAGTTGCCACCCTTTTAGGGGAATCTGACTTCGGATTTATTGCTGCGATCGTAGGTATTGGCTATATTCTAGGGTTTGCTGTTGCTCCAGGGGTATCTGGATTAGTATCAGATTTTTGGGGTCTTGATGTTCTTATTTCAACGACTTTTTTGATTGCTTTATTGGGATTTGTTGTATTTTCCTATGTAGTACTAAAAAGTCGTAAAGTGATTAATCTGAAAGGCTGGCGATAAATTCTGCAAGATGACCGCCTATGTCGTCGGGAGATATTTCCTGAATGAAATGCCCTCCCTTAACGGTTACTTCTTTTTGATTGTGCCAGGTCCGTGTCTTTTCTCTCTGCTTGCCTACTAATATAGATCCAGGTTCAGCATTTATAAAGAGTTTTGGGATGTCACATACACTAAAAAAATCTGAATATGATTGTACTAACTGAACGATTTCCTTAGGTTCTCCAGCGATGGGTATTTCTCGGGGCCAAGTCAAAGTAGGTCTTCTATCTTCCCCTGCTGACTTAAAGGGCTCCATATAGACTTTCAGGTCTTCCTCTGAAAGTCTTCCATCTCCAGCTAGTATTCTTTCGACAAATATATTTTTGTCTAGGATCAACTCTTCTCCGGCATCGGATCTAAATGCTTGAAATATATTCCTTGCCACTTCGGGCCAGTCATCCCAACTTTCTATTGGGCTTGTTATCGCTTCCATATAGGAAACACTTTTAACTTTTTCAGGGTTTAGAAAAGTCCAGTAAAATCCAAGCGCTGAACCCCAGTCATGAATAACAAAATGTACTTTTTTAAGGTCTAAATTATCAAAAAGCCCATATAGGTATTCGCTGTGTTCTTCAAATTTGTAACTATTGGGCCCGGGGTTGTCCAATTTGTCTGATTCACCCATACCAATGAGGTCTGGAGCGATGATTCTTCCAAGATGAGCAACGTGGGGAATTATATTTCTCCAAAGGTATGAAGATGTTGGGTTTCCGTGTATGAAAACTATTGGGTCCCCTTCTCCCTGGTCTATGTAGGCCAAGGATTTTCCTTTTATGCACATACGTTTTTTAGGATATTGATTTGCAAATGAATTGTCGTTAGACATCACGTTTCCATGGATTTTATTTTTCATTCTCGTTAGTTGGATTCATTTTTACCTGTTGGATCTTATCAAAAATGCCCTGAAACATTCTTTTTTCCTACTTAGGTATAATCGCGCTTATATTTATTTTTAGGAGAACACTTTGGATACTAGTAAACTTGAAGTTGGGCAATCGGGTCGTATAAACGTAGAGGTTACTACTGAAATGACGACTAATAGGACTGGTAATGCTGGGGATGATGTATTGTCTACTCCGGCTATGCTGGGACTCATGGAAGGTGCCTGTATAAAGCAGTCTGATCATCTTTTGGATAAAAATGCCTCAACGGTAGGTTATGCGGTTGATGGGCTCAGACATGTTGCGAGGACTGATGTTGGGGAAACTGTGGAAATAAGCACATCTCTGACTGAAGTGGATCGAGCAAAAGGTCGCCTCACTTATGAAATAGAAGTGACCCATAATGGTAGTACCGTGGGTAAGGCAGTACACAAAAGAGCGATAATTTCTAAAGGATAAAATTATCTGATACCAATGTGGGCGGCAATACATATTTTTGAGCTTTAGGAAAGGAGAACCAGTTATGCAGGGAATGTTTTTTACTGGAAATTCTGTTGTGGAGGCCATAAATATCGACAAAGTGGGTCCAGCCTCTGGAGAGGTGTTACTAGAAATGAAAGCTTCCGGTGTGTGCGGCAGTGATTTAAAGAATTTTAGAGCCCCAAAATCGGATAAACCGAAACAGTCCGATTTGAAAGTTCCTGGTCATGAGCCCGTTGGCGTTGTAGCGGAAGTTGGTCCAAATGTAGGTGGTCTTTCCGTTGGAGATAGGGTGATGATGCATCACTACACTGGATGCCTGCAATGCTCTATGTGCCTTACGGGATACACTCAAATGTGTTTGGTTGCCCACGAGGTTTATGGATCAACAGAGCATGGTGGGCATCAGGAATACATGCTCGTTCCAGCTTATACATGTATCCCTATGCCAGAAGGTCTGGATTTCGTTTCTGCAGCTGCTTGTTCCTGTGGCACGGGAACGGCTTTTCATGCAGTAAAAAGATTGAACCCTACAGGGTTGGATACAGTGGCTATATTTGGTCAAGGACCTGTTGGCCTTTCGGCAACTATGTTTGCTGCACAGCTGGGTGCAAGGGTTATAGCGGTTGATATATCCCAGTACAGACTGAATCTGGCTAGGGAGTTAGGCGCTAGTGAAGTGATAGATTCATCTTCACACGATGCAGAACAGATCATTAGGGAACTCACTTCAGGAGAAGGTGCGGAATGCACCTTGGACGCCACAGGTATACCAGAAGTAAGAATTCAAGCTGTTGATAGTGCTAAGTACTGGGGAAAAGTATGTTTTGTAGGAGAGGGTAATACCACGACTTTTGATGTTAGTGCTCAAATAATTCATAAACAATTAACAATATTAGGATCCTGGACGTTTAGTCAGGCTGGTCTGAGTGAAGTTGCAAATTTTGTCATCCAAAGACAATCTCCTATGGATAAATTAATCACACATACATTCCCACTTAAAGAAGCCCAAAAAGCGTACGACACTTTTATTTCAGGCGAAACAGGGAAAGTTATTCTGACAATGAATTAATCCGGTGAAAATCCGAATCTGAAAGTTTTTGACTTAAAACAGAGCGATTGGATTTACGGGTGACCCTGTGCCTCCTTCCACCACTAGTGGTGCTATGGTCAAATGAAAGGTATATCTGCCTAACTCTTCACAGGTGTTTGATAATCGATCAAAATCTGCATTGTCCAAAATTGGCATTCCCATGTGAGGGATGATTACCTCGTGGACGGCTATCCGTGCCGGATAATCGTGATCTCTATACCCCGATTCTTGTAGATCCCAGCCTAATAATGAAGCATCTGTATTATAAAGAAATTCAATTATTGAAGGTGCATTTCCAGGAGTGTTGGGTGGGAATGTCATTTTTAAATCTGGATGTGCTTCCCAAAATGATTTATAACCAGACCGTATGAAAACTGCATCACCTGTTTGGGGAGTTATTCCTTGGCTTTTTGCCCAATCTTCTAATTCCCAACCTTCCACTGGTTTGTCTAATTCAACAAAATCAGTACCTCTAAATTTTGGGATGTCATACAGAACCCCTCTTGTCACGATACCGTCTCTCCAGTTTTCTATTGAATGACTTGTAGCTCCTGATTCAGTTACAAGAGCCGGATCCTTATCGTTGTATAGACGTCCTCCTTCTTCCACACTTTTAGTAAAAAAATGGCATAGGGCGTCTATGTGTGTGTTTACAAACCCATGATATGAGACGCCAATGTAATCTCCAGAACCTCTTTCATGGACCGACATTTCGTGATCGGCTGGTTTGGGATTTCTGTGTGAATCGGGAATTACAGCCTGCGTTGCCAACGGATTCGCACATGAAACACTCTTCCCTGTTTTAATAAGGTTAGCGGTTTCCTTTACTATGTCGGGATTTATGTGGTTAAGTGTTCCAAATTGATCATCATCTCCCCATCTTCCCCAATTACTGAATTTAGTTTTGTAATCGAGATATTCTTGTACCGTCGTTGGTGTTCGTTCTTTAAGACCCATGTCATCTCACTTTATTTAGATTTTTCTTAATTAAATTAAATTGGTAGTCTAATTGAGTTGGAATCATAAGATTTCTGTTATTTTCCCTGAATTAGAAATATCAACCATTAGATATTGCTGAATGGTCCCAAGGGGTTATCCATTTGTCCTTTATTTCCATACCGAAACCAGGTGCGTCCGAAGGTTTGATATATCCGTCTTTTGGCATGGGCATTCCTGGTATTGGGCAAACCTCCTCGAGGGGTATACCCGGGTCTGATCCCATCCAAAATTCTGCCATCGGTGATTCTGGCATGGATATAGCGAAATGCTGTCCCCATGGGGATGCCGCTGCAGCATGTGGAATAGTAATTAGGCCCGCAGCTTCTCCAATGGCATATATTTTTAGAGCTTCCGTCAAGCCACCGCACCATTTTAGATCTGGTTGCAGTACATCAACTGCTCTATTTTCTACCAACTGCCTAAATGTCCATCTTCCATGGTGGTCTTCTCCCGTCGCAAGAGGAACCCAGTTGATCGCTTTTCGCAGTTCAATATGTCCTTCTAGATCTGTCGGAATTAAAGGTTCTTCAAGCCATCTCAAGCCGTATGGTCTAAGACGTTCGGCCATCCTCACTGCAAATTCCACATTAAAAGACATGACCGGGTTATACATTAATTCAGCGTTGTTACCTATGGTTTCTCTTGCTGCGGAGATTTTTTCTTCTACTAAATTAAGACCCTCTATTCCCATGTCATAATGAGCTGGATTTGAGACTTTAAAATGTTTGAATCCTAACTCTATTGACCAATCTAGATCGTCCGATGTCACATAGCAGAGGGATTTCTCTCTACAAGGGCCTCCAAGTAGGCTGTAAACTGGCTGCTGCATTAACTTGCCCTTTAGATCCCATAGGGCAAGGTCGATACCGGACTGGGCTACCGTAGCTATTCCACCAGATCCAAACCTTTGGGTAGATCGCCACATTAGGTCGTTTAGGAACTCTAAAGCGAAACAATCTCTTCCTTCCAGTAAAGGTGCAAAATGATAATCTACGATTGATGCCGTTATCTCCCCAAAGCTTGTTTGACCTAGACCCCAAGTGCCATCTTCTGCAATAACCTGTACCCATATGCTTTCGTTGGTGTTCGCACCGGGCATTTGTCCGTGAGCTGTTGTGAATTCCGGGTATTTATTTATCGGAAGAGCTCTGGCAGAGGTATTGTTCCAGTTTGGTCTTCTTGGTTTGGAAGTAGGAGGTGATTTTGGTATATCGACCTGCACGGCTCTAATTTTCTTTATTTTCATTCACTCCCCCGCTGTATATGTATGCATTAGAAATTTTTAAGACCGACCTGATTGTTTTCGTTGCATAATACAGGTCTTTCCGATCGGGTTATACTTCCCTGAGTTTTCGAAATGTTAGCATCGTTACTATTGCCAATAGAATTAAAGCGCTTCCATGTAGGGACAGCGCTGCAGTAACCCCCAATACTGATGCCAAGGCACCGATTTCTAAGCTTCCTAATGGGGCAGTACCTACCGCTGTTGTCCACGCTCCCATTACTCTACCTCTTAAATCATTAGGAACGAGTCTTTGAAGCAATGTTTGGGAAAATAAGTCAGATAAGGCCATCATTCCGCTCATCACAAATATAGCTATGATGGCTACATAAACGGTTGGTGCCAGCCCCAGAAGAAGAAGAGCAATACCAAATACATGTAGAACGATAATAAATTTGATGCCTTGACGACCCTTTTGCCCAAATATTGAAATTATAGCTATAGCTGCGATACCTCCAGCCGAGCTAAATGCGTTAAGGAGACCTAGTCCTTCAGGCCCCATATCCCATATATCTCTAGCTATACTCGGCATTAAAGCTTGAGAGGTAAATCCTAGAAGTTCAACAGACATTACAATAAAAACCAATGCAGACAGAGTGCGATTCCGTTTTAGTTCTTGCCAGAATTCATAGAAACCATTTGAAAGATTACCTTTCTTTGAAGGCGCCGATTGCCCAGGTGATTTGATTAAGGTTAATATCAAAAAAGCGCATCCACATCCAATAGATATGGCAAAATATCCGGCTCCGGCTCCCCATTTACCGAGTACAAAACCGACCACTAATGCACCGACCAGTCCACCACTACGCATGGCCAGAGCAAGGTAGGACATGCCTAATAATCCATTTTCTGGCCCCACTAAATCAAAAACAAAACTACGATTGATAGTATTAATCATCATGTGACAAGTGCCTCCGATCGCTGGAATTATCAGTAAGTGCCATAATTCTGATTTTCCATATGCCAAAAGTAACCCCATCAGGAATGCGACCAAAGTAGCTGTAGCCATTAATGATCGAATGAGGGTTCTCCTGTCAACAAGATCTGAAATAGTACCGGCTGTAAGACCTAGAAAAAATGCTGGGGCATGACGTATGCCCATTGCCAGACCTACCATGAACGGTGAGTCAGTTAATTCTAGGATCACCCAGCCTAAAACGACATTTTCACCACGAGTAACACTCTCAAAGAAAGTTGCAGAAGCCAGTAACCTGAAGTCCCGTAACCTTAGGACGGGCGAGTTTTTAATTTTATTTAACAAGTTAGTTATTAAATGGGAACAAATTATCTTCCAAAGGAGTTTTGACCTGCGGATGTGCCCCCATCAACCATGTAGACGCCACCATTACAGAAGCTGCTTTCATCGCTGGCTAGAAACATCATTAGTTTACCTACTTCCTCCGGTTCTCCATATCGTCTTAGGGGATTTCCTGCGGCCACGGCTTTCTGTGCTTCCTCAACTGTATTGAAGCCTTGCTTCCCCTCTGCCACCCTTTGTTCTTCAATCGATCGCATCATCCGGGTTTGTATAGGAGCTGGATTAACTGTGTTTACACGAATACCCATGGATGATCCTTCCATGGCAGCAGTACGCATCAGTCCGATGACTGCGTGTTTTGATGTGGCATATGGGGCCATGCCTGCCGATCCCCTAACACCAGCTGTAGAGGAAGTGATCACAATACTCCCTCCACCTCTCTCTTTCATCACCGGCATTACATACTTTAAACCTAGCCACACCCCTTTGACGTTCACCTCAATAACCTTGTCAAACATATCTATCGGCGTATCTATTATTGAATTAACTTCGCCTTCAATTCCGGCATTAGCGATAAATACATCAATTCCACCATGCCGTTCCACAGTAGCATTTACAAATTTCTGTACTTGACTAGGGTCTGTAGTGTCAGCTGCGACGTAGCTCACATTTTCATCTCCAATGGCCTGGACAGCATCTTTCAGGGCTGATTCATTCAGGTCAACCAGGACTACATGGGCTCCTTCCTCGGCGAAAAGTTTCCCTGCTGCTTGTCCAATGCCTCCCGCACCACCTGTTATTACCGCAACCTTATTTGAGAGTCTTGCCATAAAGCACCTCTTTTTGTTTTAAGTATTAAATTTTCGCTATCGAATAATTAAACTCTGTGAATGATTCGGCTGTTAGTTTGAAATCCGCTTGCCGTAAGTTCGCTTACAGCATCTCTGTTCTTCTTATGATCAGGATCAGTGTTTATGGTTGATATATTACCTGCAAGTTCTTCCAATGTTTCGATTGGAGAAGTAATTCGTACAATGTCCAAATCACTTGCCAGTGGTCGTGTTACCATCGGTTTCTTGTTGAATTTATCTCTCCATTCCAGAAGGGCTTCTATCAAAAGTTGCGACTGACCTCTTTTCGCTTTCAAATACCTGCGGTTGATGTATTGAGCTTTTGCCATATCTGTATTTTCAGGAGGTGCCAGAATTACCAGGGTCTGGTAGGTTACTTTTACCGAAAGTTCCTCAAGGGCCATCAATCTTGATTGAGCTTCCGGAGAATTGAGTATAGAGGATTCCAGCTCTGTTACTTCATTTAAAGTTAGCCCGGTAATAGCAGTGGTGACATCTCTGCTTTCCCGATGAGATGAAGCACTTGTCGCTGTAATGATTCCTGATTTCCCGGTGGCCTCTAACGATTTTTTTACCCCTTCAGACAGGATGAATTCCTTTCCAGGTAGTGGCACTCTTCGGATTTCGATTAAGGCTGAAGTCATTTAGATCTCCTTGGGTTAGTAAATTTGATTAATTTGAGAGTGATTGTAATGAATTCGCTTACTTCTTACCAAATAAGAGATAAATACTAGATTGGAATCTCACTTGAGTTGCCGGATTTGATTCATTAATCTACAAATTGCAACGGATTATCACTTTCGGGTGTAAAGGTGTATTGAAGATATGAAGATGGAATTCGGGGTACAAGTTAATTGTTACGAAACAGGCTGGCCAGAAATTTATAAAACAATTTTGGCTATGGAGAAAGGCAACTGGAAGAGCCTGTGGTTTGCGGATCATTTTTTGCCGCCGCATGCTTTAAGTTCAAAAGATGATCCAGTAGCTGCAGAAAAAGGAAACGCTTTTGAAGGATTTACTATATTGGCTGCGGCGGCAGGTATGACCAGAAGGCTTAGACTTGGTCATTTAGTTTTAGGCAATACCTATAGAAATCCTGGGTTGGTCGCGAAAATGTCTACTACTTTAGATCAGGTCTCAGAAGGCAGGTTTACGTTATCTTTGGGGGCAGCTTGGTATGAAAGGGAACATCTTGCCTATGGGTGGCCTTTTCCTTCCATGAAGGAGCGTTCTGACAGATTTGAAGAAGCCTGTGAGTTGATCAGGCTATTATTCACATCGAAAACGCCTGTTGATTATAGAGGTGAATATTATCAATTGGAACAGGCTCCGATGTCTCCAGGCTGTTATCAAGAACCACATTTACCGATACTGGTTGGTGGTACTGGGGAAAAAAGAACATTAATGACTCTAGCAAAATATGGGGATGTCTTTAACTTGGATGGTTGGTCGGGTAGGGGCATGTCTATGGATCTGTATAGGCACAAGATCTCTGTTTTGGAAAGCCATTGTGAAAAAGTAGGTCGAGACCCAGGTGAAATAAAAAAAACTTTGCTAATGCCCATTAAAATCACAAATGACCCCAAAGAAGCGAGAGATTTTGTTCGTAAATTAGGTTACCGTTCGTCAGACCCTGTACATGGCAATTACGGGGGTAAATTGGTTGAAGCGGAAGAAAGTGGATCTGTAGCAGGAAGTTTGGACTATGTCATTGAGCGAATTGAAGAATTCGCTAACGAAGGAGTAAAGGAAATCATGTTTGGTGGTATAGAAACTGGGGATGTTGATACCTTGGAAATGTTGGACGATGAGATTGTCAGCCATTTTTTATAGAGAGAAAGTGTTATTGAAGTAACTACGGACATTGGAAATGCAGGTTAATAGAATTCTTATAAAAGATGCCGCCTACGTTATTACTATGGACGAGAAAAGACGGATTATTAGTGGTGGCAGTATATTGATCGAAAATGATCAAATCGCTGCTGTAGGTAAGACCATTGATGTTTCTCAAGTCGATGTTAATAAAGTAATTGAAGCTAAAGACATGGTAGTAACGCCTGGATTCATAAATGGCCATTGCCATATAAGTTACGCACATGCGACTCGGGGGATATTTCCAGACGACCTTGGAGATGATTATCTTGTTAATGTATTTCGTCTACAAGATTCAATGACATCTGATGAAGAGTTGTGGACTTCACTGTTAGCCATCACTGAATTATTGAGTTACGGCACCACCACTATTATGGACCCAGGAAGTACCAAAAATGTTGATGTATGTCTGGATGCCTATGAAAAATCTGGGATACGAATGATTACTGGTATTCAGTTAACTGACACAGGAAACCCCTATCGGATGACAGTATATTCCCACGATGAAGCCTTGCGAGTCACTGAATCATTTATATCTCAATACAATGGTGCACTCGATGGAAGACTCTATGCCTGGGCCATGCCCTTTTCTCCAGAATATGTTGCAGGGGAACTGTTAGGTGAGTTAAAGATTTTGTCGGACCAATTTAACGTCGGTTGTACGCTACACGTAAATAAGGCCGGCAGGTCTATGTCTGACGATATTAATGAACCTCCTATTATTGCCTTGGAAAGATATGGGTTTGCAGGAAGTAATGTAACCCTTGCTCATTGTGTTGGATTGTCTGATGAGGAAATTAATTCTCTTGGATCTACCAATACGGCTGTAATTACATGCCCAACGAATGTGGTAAAAAATGGTGGTGGTTATGGTCAGAACTTTCCCTTGACTGAATTAATAAAAGCTAAAGTGCGAGTTGGCATAGGAACTGATGCTGGTAATAATTCCAATTTATTAGAAACTAACCGAGCAATGTATTTAGCAGCTGTGCTTATAAAAGACGCAACTGGTGATCCTGCTCAAATTCCAGCCGAAAAGGCTCTGGAATTAGCCACTATCGATGGGGCAAAGGCCTTGGGGTTGGAAGCCCAAATAGGGTCTCTTGAGGTTGGTAAGAAGGCGGATATAGTGATGTACGATACATTGAGACCTGAGTGGCAAACACTTTTTAATCCTGTGAATAGTCTTGTGTACAATGCTGATGGTAGAAGCGTGAAAACTGTATTAGTGGATGGGCGGGTTCTAATTGAGAATTACGTACCTAGCTTCGTTGACACCGAACAACTAATACGGAAAGTACAAAGCGTCGGGTCAAACATGATGAGTCGAAATAATGTATCGTTCCCTCCAAAGTGGCCCGTCGTTTAGAGGTTTCAGTAGCTCCCATATTTATAAGGTATATCTGCCGGCGTTTGCGCTTTTATCCACTCTGGTCGCAAATCCCCAATAATCGAATCTATCTCTGTGAGGTCTGTGGGAGTAAGTTTCCACGTTGCCGCTTTAGCTGCATTTTCAACCTGGGCTACTGATTTCATTCCTACAATGGCTGATGTTATGGCTGAATTAGCCAAGGTCCATGCGATCGCTAATTGTATTAAATCTCTTCCATAATTTTTAGACCATTCCTCCAAATTTTGTGTCACTTTATATATCGCTTGGAAGAGATCACCTTGGAAAAAATTGAATAATCTTCTTTCGTCATCTGAATCGAAAATGTGACCTGGTTTGTAACTGCCTCCTAATAGACCTTTGGCTAAAACTGAATGAGGAATAACTCCTATTTCGCTTTTCTCACAAAATGCGAGGGTAGGGTCTTCCTGGCGAAAGAGTAGATTATATCGAGGTTGTGAGCTGACTATAGAACCAAATGCCATAGCTTCATGTGTTTGTTCTGATGTGAAATTGGATAGACCGATATGTCGGATTTTCCCTTCTCCTATCAATTCATTCAAGACCTTCATAGTGTTCTCAATAGGCCATTTGGGTTGTGGGGTATGAAGTTGGTAAAGGTCGATGTAATCAGTGTTCAATGCAAAAAGACTGTTTTCTAGTGCTTCACGAATGTGTGACTCAGAATGGTCTGGGCCAGAGAGTTTGGTAGCCAGTATCACTGAATCTCGCCTGGATTTTAAAGCTTGTCCGAGAACTGACTCGCTAGTCTGGTACCCCTCAGCAGTATCGATAAAGGAAATACCGGAATCTATTGCAGCGTGGATAGTTTTAATAGCTTTTTGGGGATCGACTTTTCCCATACCACCGCCAATTGGCCAGGCACCGAAACACACCGTGGAGACTACTAAATCAGATTTTCCTAAAATTCTCGTTTCCATTTGTTTATAAAGGTAATGTTCTTGGAAGGCCAAGTCCATATTCGTTTGTATCTTCAATAATTGCCATGTACCTATGTATTGTCCTTGCTAGGTCAATGATAAAACCTTCTTGGCTCAGGGAGTCGACCATAGAAAATTTGCTCATGATGGATACCGTGTATGGGTTATTAGGCAGATAGACGATTCCTGTGTCTCCGCGTACCTTATCCATACCTCCAGGTTTGTTGGCTACAGTTACCTCAGATCCAATGGCTTTGTTCAAATAAGCAGACTTCGGCTTACTCATGATACGTAGAACTTGCGATGATACCTTGGAAGTGGGCTTTCCGTTATGTAATTGGTTCATCATCATAACCAATTCATTCGGAGTTGAAACATTTTCATCTCCTCTGTCTATTGCTTCAGGGTCCATCATCTTCCGCCGGAGCTTTGTTTCAGGCAGTCCCATATCCTGGATTAAATCATTGATACTTTCAATACCAGCAATATCAATGCACATATTTGTAGCCGTGTTGTCTGATGCAAGCATCATTAGGATGGCTACATCCAAAACAGTGAATTCTGGATCGTTCTCCAAAAAATGAATTACTCCACTGCCACCACCATACTTATCCTGGGTAAAACGGATTCTTTCCGATAAATCGATTTCACCTTTTTCTTCTAAATAGAAAAGTTTGGCTAAGATGTGTATTTTTATCGTTGAAGCCGTTGGAAATATTTCGTCTCCGTTTATGGAGATATGTTTGCCGCTACTGAAACTTTTTAAAGATACTCCAGCCACGCCGTCGAATTCATCTATTTTGGTTTTTAAGGTGTTTTCAAGTTGCTGCCACAAGGAGCCTTTGCTCATATCATTTCCCTTTTGATTTTGTATGTAGGTTATGTTTCTTATTTTCAATACAAGATGGGTGCATGGTCCCCAAGCCTTCTACATCAATGGGTGTTACTGGCAAAAATGACAATTTGCTTTTAATTAAGGAAGACTACCCAAAAATTTAGTTAGGAGATTGACTACACTTTCAGGCTGTTCTTGCTGCACCCAATGGCCGGCACCGTCCACCAAATTGATTTCACTCATATTAGTACAAATATCGTTTTCCATTTTATCTATGGCTCCTGGCCTTTGATATATCCCCCAGTCCTGCTTACCGGCGATAAACATAGCAGGTATATTAATTTGCATACCTGAGAATAGTTCCAATTTTTCTCTATTCCCTGTACTGCCTCCTGATCGGTACCAATTAAGTCCGCCCTGAAACCCTGTTCTGCCATATTCAGATGTATAGACTTCAAGTTCCTCGTTTGTAAGCCATTTACAGGAATTTATTTCCTCAAGGGTCGGCATATGTTTACCTACTGCTTCAGGCATCGTGTCGTTTAAATCCATGATGTAATAGGTCGGCATTTGTGCGAGTTGATCTGCTGTCCATGCGGATAATGGGAAAGGGGTGTTCTCTTTCCAGTCAGCACTTTTGTGATGGTAATAAGCTCTTATGAAATCGGATAAACCAGAGTTGGATTTCATAATGTCAGAGTTCGCTTCGGATGTGCGGTAATAGTGTTGGTAGTGTTTTCTTGGTCTTTCCAGAGAGGCTAATTCCTCTGAAATGGTGTCAAAGGCTGTATCAAGTGGCATCTTTTCCTGCTGGGTATCAAAAGGGATCGCGGGTGGCCCAGCGAATGGTGCACTCATCATCACAACAGATTCAAAAATGTCTGGCCGTATAAGTGAGGCCCAACCTGCCACTCCCGCACCAGAATCGTGACCTATAACACTTTTTGCCCTTTTGTACCCCAAGGCTGAAATGAAACATAATATGTCTTTTACCAAATTAATCTGGTAGTAGGAAGAGAGATCAGATACATAAGCGTTGTCCCAGCCTGTCGTCCTGCCAAAGCCTCTCTGGTCAGGGGCCACAACATGGTAGCCTGATTTTGAGAGGGGAAGTATTATTTTTCTCCAACTATATGAGAGCTCGGGAAAGCCGTGTAGTAGCACAACCAGGGGGTTGTTATCGTTTTTGTTACCGGATTCTAGATAATGGATATCAAGTCCATTGATCCCCCGGCATATTTTGGATTTTATACCGGCGGGAATAGTGTTATTGCCATAATCGCTAGTGTTCGAATTCATGTAAATACCTGTTTAAATCAATAGAGCTTTTAATACTCAGTAAACATTTGTTGCAGAACTTTCCGGTCCTTTGTGGTTGTTAATCCAATCATTAGTAATATTCTTGCTTTCTGTGGGTGCAAATTATCAGCAACAAGAAGGTCCAATTTTGAGATTCTAGGGGTTATGACGGTTCTACCTGCTGTCGACCTAGATGCTAAAACTACAGGAAGCCCTTCTTTTGTTGCCTGAGCGGCGGCTTCCAACATAGCTGGTGGTAATGTTCCAGATCCAAAGCCGGATATTATTAAACCGTCAGAATTGTTTTTACGGACGGCTTCGATAAGCATATCGTCAGACCCTGCATATGCATACACGATGTCTACACGTGGGAGTTTGTCATATTTCTGGACGTCGAAATCTGAAGATATTGTATGTTTTCTTGTAGGAGAGCGGTAAAAAAGTACTTTTCCATCTGAATCAGCATAGCCCAAAAACCCGAGTTCATTGGCCCGGAAGGTTTCTACCCTAAGAGTGTTAGCTTTATAAACATCTCGAGCACTGTGTATTTCGTTGTTGAGTAATGTTAGGACACCTTTACCGACAGAATCGGGACTTGCCGCAACCCGGATAGCGTCTAGCAAATTAAGATCTGCATCAGTGCCATATGAAGTAGGCGGACGCATCGCCCCAGTTATTACCACTGGTTTTTTGCTCTGCACCGTTAAATGTAGGAAATAAGCTGTTTCTTCCAATGTTGCAGTGCCATGAGTTACAACAATCCCGTCAATGTTATTTGTGGCGAGGAGTGTGTTGATACGCTTGTTCAATTCCAGCCATTCTGTGGGACCAATTGCAGGGCTACCCACACTAATCAAGTTTTCACTGCTTACATCAGCAATTGAATTGGCTTCTGGTATTCTGTCTATTGACTCTTCAATGGTGAATTTTTTGCCTATCTCGGCATATTGGGTGTAATCCAGATGGTTAAGACCTATTCCAGCAATGGTTCCGCCGGTGCCTATTACATGTATACGGGTTCTGCTGGAATCTGACATTTTGCCTCAATTTAATATGGGATTTTCAATCCCTTGATAACCAAATTATTACTTTATTTCGATCTCCATAAAAGCGACTTCAATTTCAGAGCGGTTCACTACATTATGTTCAGCGCCAGAGTACCTGAAATATGGAATGCCAACTGATATATCGTTTAATGACTCTGCTCCCGATTTTTCCACTATGGTAAGAGTTCCATTGGTCAGCGGTACCACTGTGTAATCTAATTCATGCCTGTGCCAACCAGTTTCCTCTCCTGGGCCAAAGCGCCATTCTGTGACCCTTACTCTATCGTTGTCTTCAAAGATAGTAGATTTAGCATCCATAAGATTTACTTGAATCCTTATATTAATTGGTATGAATGTCTTGCTTTGTGAAGCGGAAGTATATCTCTAAATAGCTTATTTATACATTTGGTTGATGTGACGATAAATATAGTAATGAATATGAATGTTTAGATCGGTGGCAAAGTTAAATCAGGATCAGCAGGGAAAAATATTTCGTATCAATTAGTAAATATATATTTCAATTAATATAATACGTAAATAATTAAAGGGGGCTAAGTAAATGAAATACGCATTGAGAAATACTTGGACATGCCAGCGTGGGAAAAGTCCTGAGGCCATGACAGGTTTCAAGGCAGTGGCTGAAAATTACAGGGGTATGGGGGTGCCTACAAGGTTGTATGTGGACATTTCGGGGGATATGGATGTAATCGTAATGGAACTTGAAATTGATAGCCTTGATGAATATTTTAAAGACCAAAGAGCTTTCTACGCTGGAATGGATGATGCTACCAAAGGGTTGATTGACGGATTAAACGGGAACACATCTTCAGGCAAACGTATCCTTTACGAAATAATCGAATTCTAGCTTTTATATTTCAATTTAGCGGGTTTAAAGGTTAAAGCTAAATTGAGTATTACTGGAGGCAGTAAAGCCGCATGATTGATTACGTAGCGGTTATAGCTCAAATCGCAACCGGGGTCGCAACTTTAGCAGTAGCAATTTTTTTGGCTTCTCAGCTTAGGTTACAGCATAGAGATTTAGCGGAATCGACAAGAACTCAATTGACTAGTGGAATCGTCCAATGGATTGGACTGATGATCACAGACCCTGGATTTACTAATATTTACTTAAGGGGTATCGAAGGTGACCATTCCTTGGATAAGGAAGAGCAACATCGATTTAATGTATTTATGGTTTCCTACTTCCTGAGAATTCAACAGTTATGGGACTATGACAACAAAAGTGCGGATGCGTTGACATACGCCAACATAATGCTAGGCACAGGTCCAGGTGTATTGGATTGGTACCGTGATATGGGGCGTTTCGTTTTCAAACCTGGGTTCGTTGAGTACGTCGATGAATTGATTGAAGAAGAATGATAGTAAAAAAATTCCAGACAATTTATAGATGTAAATTAACGTATTTCCATTGATTCGATTATTTCCATAAATGTAGTACTTTGTTCATCTTTGCTAGATGATTCGTTTATGAAAACAATGGACAAAACCCAAGGGTCTATTACTGCTGTCAATATTTGAGCTGGTTCACCGCTTCTAGAATAGATACCCGTCGTCAGGTCAGCAGGTATTTTTTCTATATGTTCGGTTGTTTCCGCTACGAAATTTCTGTCGTTTGTTATTCTGTCGGAGGTGAAATTTCGAAGAGTTACACCTTCCATTTTCTGGCCTTCTATCCTGATGAACCCGCCAAGGGGATTCCGGAGCTCAATATCAGGGATAACCCATTCTGGAACGTCCCTCTCGTTTTGTTCAACCAAATCCCACTGTTCCGGATAGCTTATGGAGAATCCGATTTCATAATCATGATATGTTTGTGAAAGCGGATGGGTAGGGTTGGAGGATATTGAATACCGTTGGTGCTTTTCCTTTGTTTCAGCCTCTTTATCGATACCCGCATTCAAATTTTCTACTGGAATTTCTTTAACGACCTCGACTTCTTTGATCACTTCTACGGGAACCTCTTTAACGACCTCAACTTCTTTGATCACCTCTACAGGAACCTCTTTAATGACCTCGACTTCTTTGATCACTTCTACTGGAATTTCTTTAACGACCTCAACTTCCTTAATAACTTCTGTCGGGACCTCTCTAACGGCCTCGACTTTATCTACTTCAGCTGGTCTTAGCGTCAATATTAAAATCACTACAACTGTCGTTAGAGCGATTAATCCTATGATTAATATAGACCTTTGTGATCTATTTGTATTCCGGTTTATATTTTCTGGTTCACCAATCGTGATTTGGGGTTGAACTTCAAGGGATGGTTTATATAGAGACCCACATTCTGCGCAATAAATGGAATCCTGAGGGTTAGCTACTCCACATTCCGGGCATATCAGCTTGCTTTCTAAAGAGTTACCACAATTACCGCAGAATATAGAATCTTCGGGGTTAATTTCATTGCAACTGAGGCAATTCATAATTTGGATGTAATACCTCCATCCACGTTCATTATTTCTCCAGTTATGAACCTAGAATCATGGCAGGACAAGAAAAGCACGGCATTGGCAACGTCTTCAGGGTATCCGGTACCTTCCAAAATTTGAACCACATCAAACAATTTTTTCAGTCCGTGCTCTCCTTTACCTTCTCTATCAGCCATGGGCGTTAGAATTTGGCCTGGTCGTACACCGTTGACTCTTATGTTTGATTGACCTCCGAGGCCAGCTGTATATCTTGTGAATGCATCTACCCCTGCCTTAGCAACGAAATAGGATGCTGGAGGCACTCTTCCTGTAGTGTTTATAAGAGTTTCTGTAAACCCGGTAACTGCAGCAGCGGATGACATGTTCACTATATTCCCTCCCCCTGACTCAATTAGGTGAGGCCAAACTTCATTAGTCATGTTGAATACACCATTTAGGTTTACATCAAGAATGTAGCTCCATTCTTCAAAACTTTCAGAGGGAAAACTATTGGGTCCGGCTACTCCAGCATTGTTAAATAAAATATCAATAGTGCCGAAAATTTGTATTGTCTTATTCACAGCCTCTTTAATTGCATCCGGTTTAGATACATCACACTCAATAAATTCAGCTGTGCCTCCTTGATTTCGTACAAAGTCTTTTACCTTGGTGCCTTCCTCAGACCTCCTTGCCATTATTGCCACACTCGCACCTTCTCTGGCATAGGCGTGAACCGTTGCTTCCCCTATACCGCTATTGCCGCCGGTGACGATAGCTATTTTTCCTTCCAATTTTCCTGTCATTGCAAATCTCCCTCTGAATATGAATTGACAATATTATAAGAGAATTAAAGAGAAATCGTAATGAATAACAATCGCAATAATATGTTTTTGCAAATCAGGGGAAAACAATTTTCTTGTCTTTGTGTAGGATATTTCAGTTTCATCATATTAAAGCTATTGAGAAGTCTATTTATGGAGAACTTCGAGCCATTGGCTGGCTATATTTCGGTTTTTGATTCAGCAATATTTATAATTGGAAGTGACCCTCAAGGAGACGTATCTAGCAGAATCAATGATTAGTTTATTTAATAAAATCCACTACAGCTGGATTGTTTTGGCGGCCGTGTCTGGGTTGGCATTGGCTAATTCCGTAGCTAGCCTTAATGTTTTAACTGTTTTCTTTTTGCCTATGTCAGATGAATTCCAATGGAATCGAACCCAAATCTCAGGTGCAGCAAGTCTTGGAGCTTTGATGGGTGCTGGTTTGGCGGTAGTAACTGGTAGGATTCTGGATCGTGCAGGTCCAAGGGCAATTCTGACTTCAGGGGCTCTAATTACAACAGCAGCGATGATTGCATTAAGCCAAACTAGCACCGTAATGACTTTTTACATATTTTATGGCGCGGCCCGCGTGAGTGATCAGGGGTTTATTCAAGCGGTATCACCATCTACGATCGCTAAATGGTTTGATAAAAATAGTGGATTGGCTCTATCCATTCTATTTGGAATCACAGCTTTAGGAGGAGTTATACTCCCGCTGATATCCCAAATGTCGATTACTGAATATGGTTGGCGAAATGGATGGATGGTTTTAGGGGCTATCATGTTTTTAACGGGGGTACTTCCCTCTTTGATTTTTGTTCGTTCTCCTAAAAACCTTGATGCATATGAAGATGTGAGTGAGTCAGAAAACTTCACAGCTAACGAATTTTCTTTGCTGGAAGTCCTTCATACCAAGGAATATTGGTTCCTCACGATCACAGTATTTATCACCGGTATTGCTACTGCAGGAATTGGCTTGCATGTAGTCCCATTCCTAGTTGGGCAAGGATTGAGTCCAGAAGTCGCCGTTGCTACTGTTAGCCTTCGATTTTTAGCTTCAGCTGTGGGAGGGTTACTTGGTGGACCCTTAGCAGATCGATTTACTCCGCGTGCCCTGATTCTGTTGGCTGTTTCTACGAGGGCCCTTTCAATATTCGTTCTTATATTTGCAGATACTTTTTTAACCGCAGGAATTTCAGGTGTTCTTGGCGGACTTTCAGATGGGATTCAGTCTACAGTTCTAGTTTTGTTGCTAGTTAGCTATTTTGGCAAAACCAATGTAGGCGGAATTTATGGGGTCAATAGAGCAGCAGCAGTTGTTGGATTTTCCGCTGGTCCGATGATAGCTGGTATGGGATTTGATGTCATTGGAAGCTATACCAATATTTTTTGGGGTTTTTTATTTTTGACAATTGTCAGTATAGCTCTGGTTGTTAGTGCTAAAAGTAAGATTCAATAGTGCATTCTAGAAAGTCGATATATTTATAGGGTGACTCGATCGCACTAATGTAGAAATCAGAAGAAATTGATACCTGTTGTCCTAGAGCGATGAATATTTTAAGGTTATCAGGTTGGATTGCTCGTCAGAGGAGGTTTCTTTTGAATATTAATAGACAACCCGGGGCCGCCCACAGTATCACTATACGCATTTCATATCCAAACCAGGTGGGTATGCTAGGCCAAATCACAACGGTCATAAGTGCCGCTGGCGGTGATATAGGCGCAATTGACATTGTATCTTCAGGTCGCAGTCATATGGTTCGTGATATCACCATAAATGCTCGTGATGAGGCGCATTCGGGGATGCTAAGTAACGTTGTTGAACTCGTGGATGACGTAACAATAATAAACGTATCAGACCAGGTTTTTTTGAGACATCTCGGTGGGAAAATAGAAATGCGTAGTAAAACGCCTATTAAAACCAGAAATGACATGTCTATTGTTTACACTCCTGGTGTAGCAAGGATAAGTAGCGCGATTCAAAAGAAACCTGAATCCGTATGGAATTTGACAAGTAAGTCAAACACGGTAGCTGTTGTAACTGACGGATCTGCTGTACTTGGTCTAGGTGATATCGGTCCTTCTGCTGCTTTACCTGTAATGGAAGGGAAGGCCCAATTGTTAAAGGAGCTGGTAGATGTAGACGCTTGGCCAATAGCTCTTGATACTAATGATCCAAACAAGATAATTGAGGCGGTAAAACTGATTTCTCCTGGGTTTGGGGCAATAAATTTGGAAGATATTTCTGCCCCAAGATGTTTTGAAATTGAACAAAGACTCCATGAAGAATTAGATATTCCAGTTTTCCATGATGACCAGCACGGTACAGCTATAGTTATTTTGGCGGCCTTATATAACGCAGTGAAAGTAGTTGAAAAAGAATGGTCGGAATTAAAAGTGGTGCAAGTAGGTATTGGTGCAGCAGGTGTCGCTACCGCCAAACTATTAATCAAATCTGGTATCAGAAACATTATTGGTCTGGATAAAGAAGGAATTTTAGATAAGAATCAGAGCTATCAGCAAAACCCCGTTTGGAGGGAATATTCGCAGATAACAAATCCTAACAATGTTTCTGGAAACCTCACAGAGGCCATCGTTGATGCAGATATATTTGTCGGTTTGTCAGGTTCTGGAGTTCTTTCTCCAAAAGATGTCAAAACGATGAACAAGGATCCTATTATATTGGCGATGGCGAACCCCGATCCGGAAATTTGGCCTGAAGAAATTGACGAATATGTGGCGGTGATGGCGACTGGCCGTTCAGATTATCCTAATCAAGTAAACAATGCCTTGTGTTTCCCGGGTATGTTTAGAGGCCTTTTAGATGCCAGAGCTCAAAAAGTTACTGATGAAATGAAAATGGCAGCTGCATTGGCTATTTCTGAAGGGGTACCGAGTAATCATTTGAACAATGACTATATTATGCCAAGCATATTCGATACTGATGTTGCATACGAAGTGGCAAAAAATGTGAAAATGGCGGCTATAAAAGGTGGAGTGGCTCTGAAACGTTAATTTTCTATATTTTCAGGTTTGTGGCCGTATGTTTGCGTCGCTGAGTTGCTCGAAAAATTCCATAATGACCCAATATTCTTTATCAGCCCAGCCTTTTGCCAAACCAGCGAGAAAAGGCTGTAAGGCTGATGAACCAAGTGATAAAGGGACAGATAAATTTTGAGCCATCTCATTGGCTAGTCTGACATCTTTTCCGATTGTATGCAGACCTTGATTGGCGGTCTGACCTTTCGGTGGTTCGGGGTTGATAGTAAGGATTTTATCAACTAAACCTTCAAAGACCTTATTGTTTCCACTGCTGGCGCCAATCACTTCTTTTATTGTTTGCACACTCAGGCCCGCTTTTACACCGAGTACGAGAGCTTCCATTGTGGCGACCATGTTGATTCCGGCAAGCATGTTGTTGATTAGCTTTATAGAAGCTCCAGTTCCGTTTGGACCGGTGTGAAATACCTTGTCTCCAAAGGTTTTGAGCACAGGCATTGCCTGTGAAAGAATAGTTGCCTCACCTCCAGCCATAATTGACAATGTGCCTTCCTCTCGTTGTTCAAGCCCTCCACTTACCGGTGCGTCTAGAACATTCACGTTTTTAGCTGATGCTTTTTCTACGATAGTGTGAACAATTTCTGGGCTAATAGTACTTAGTTCTATGTAAATATCGCCACTTTTCGTACTAGGGATCACTCCATCTACGCCAAGTGCTACTTCTAGACTAGCTTCATTGGAAGGTAGGCTAGCTAGTATTATGTCTGACAATTCAGCTACCTCTCGGGGGGAACCGACGGTTTGAGCTCCGTATTGCTCAAGATCTCTCAAGGGTTGCTCCCGAAGATCTGTAACTGTAAGTTCAAACCCTGATCTGGCAATATTAATTGCCATTGGTTTTCCTATGCCACCAAGGCCTATAAATCCTACTTTCATCTTGTCCTCCTAGAGAATTGCTCTCGTATAATAACCTTATGTGCGCGACTTGTTGAATATACATATAACTCCATTCCTTGGGGCTGATAGCACAAAGTGATTTAAATGACTCGAGAAGGTGGATGATGCAGGTTCTTTCAGAAAATACATTGGCTGGAACTGGTCACTTCGTGACCATTACATATGACCGGGTGGAGAAATTAAATGCATTAAATTCAGAAGGGATAGATGCGTTGTCACTCTCTTTTGATGCGATTGCCGATGATCCAGAAGTCAGGGCTGTAATTCTGGAGGGAGCAGGGCAAAAGGCGTTTGTGGGTGGAGCAGATATTGTGGAACTCGAGAGTCTGGATACAGATACTGCGAAGATATTTATTACCTCATTGCATAGTCTTTTCTCAAAAATTAGAAGCTTACCGGTTCCAGTGATCGCAAAGATTAATGGATACGCTTTGGGAGCTGGTATGGAATTAGCTGCAGCTTGTGATATCCGAATCGCCTCAAGCACAGCAATTTTTGGTATGCCAGAAGTAAAAGTTGGCTTACCTTCGGTGATTGAAGCTGCTCTTTTGCCTCGTCTTGTTGGTTGGGGAAAGGCAAGTTATCTAGTTATGACCGGTGAAAATATTGATGCTGCTAAGGCTTATGATTGGGGATTTCTTGAGGTTGTAGCTAGGCCAGAAGAGTTAAAAAAAGAAACAGTTAGAGTCGCAGCGTCAATTGCAAATTCGGGGCCTATCGCCGTCAGGGCACAAAAAAGATTGATGACTCAATGGGAAAGACTTTCTATCAAAGACGGTATTCACTCTGGTATCGAGGTCTTCTCGGAAGCTTATGAGAGTGATGAACCTCAAATAATGATGGAGCCCTTTCTAAAACGTAAATAGACCTGAATTTCACAAGTTGTTTAACTGGATTGTTCCCATTTATCTGAGACGATTATTCCTTGTTTATTAGTCAGATGAATCGTCCAGATTTAGGCAAAAACGCCTGTTTTACATCGCTAGCAATCTCATCAATAAGGTTTTCTTGATGAGGTGCTAAATCTTGACCGGGCAAATCGTCGCGGACTCCCAAGTCAGTTATTTCGGTCCTTATTCCACTCAATGCTTCCAGCGTAGCAAGACCACAGAATGGGACGTACCTTTTTGAATAGCCACCTTCGTGAGAGAACACAATTTTGCCCTCACATACATCATTAGCCAACTCCAGGAGCATTTGGGTAAGTTGTCTATAGGATTCAGATGTTAGCAGCATTCGACCCAATGGGTCATATACGCTTGCATCAAATCCACAAGGAACTAGTATTATTTCCGGCTGAAAGGATCTTATTGCAGGTGTCACGATACGTTCTATTGTTGAATGATAGGCGCCGTGTCCTGAGCCTGCAGGTAGAGGAATGTTGATATTGAAGTTTTCCCCTTCCTTCCTTCCTCGCTCAGCAAATTTTCCCGAATCTGCAGGGAATAGACCATCCTGGTGAATGGAAATTGTTAAAACATTGGGGTCGTCGTAAAACGCCTGTTGGGTTCCGTTACCGTGATGAACGTCCCAATCAATAGTTGCTATCCGTTCAATTTTCCAGATATCCCTTGCATGCATTGCAGCTAATGCCACGTTGGCAAATATGCAGAATCCTCTTCCTATATCGCGTTCGGCGTGATGCCCAGGAGGTCGTACAAGGGCATAGGCGTTATCCACTTTGCCACTCAATACCGCTTCTGTGGCTACGATTGTCCCTCCAGCAGCTAGCTTGGCAATTTCATAAGAGCCTTTTCCAAACGGTGTATTCGGCCCTGCCAATCCTCCTAAATCGTCGCTAAGCTCTTTAATCCTATTGATGTAATCTTCTGTGTGGAAGCGCCGTAATTCGTCTTCAGTAGCCATACGAGGATCAAGGCGAGTAAGTTTATCAGTAAGGCCAGACACATCCAGAAGATTTTTCATCCGTCTTTTTGTTTCGGGATTCTCGAAGTGTTCGCCAGGCTCAATATTTACTGCGGCTCCGCTTCCTGTGTCGTGCCACATATATTTTTCGTGCCATAAGAATCCCG
>RQOP01000035.1 GCA_008373095.1 SAR202 cluster bacterium
GGTACCGCAACCAAGCAGAGCCGAGAGAAGAAGAGCACAAGCTAGTGACTAAGTACTGGGTCGGAAATCTGAAACGATAAATTCGAGATTATGTTTGCCGTTCCAATAGTTCATTTCTGGTCTATACGCTAAATCTACCGAACCTTTGCATTCGTCGAATCTATCTCCCTGTCTAAATGCGATGCCCTCGTACAAACGTCCTTGGTATTCCATAGTCATCTTTAAATGATTTTTATTAACCCCGACTCGTTTGGCATCTACTATAGTCATATCTGATGTCATAAAAATTGGTTCCCGATTTTGCTCTCCATAAGGTTCCATAGCATTCAGAAAGCTTAAGGAATCACTATTCACCCAGGAGGGTGATATCTCTGCCTCTATAGTAAGGGTGGTGCCCACATCAACCCCAACCATGAGTTCATCTGCCACAGCAGACATCTCTTTTCTAAATTCTCGTAAGTTGTCTTTTTTTATAGAAAATCCAGCTGCCATAGGGTGTCCACCATACTGTTCAAACCTATCGCTACACATGTCCAAAGCTTGAATCATATTAAATTCCGGTATGCTTCTTGCACTGGCCCTAAACATTTCGCCATCTCCGGATGCGACAATAGCAGGACGATGATATTCCTCAGATAGTCTGCCTGCGATCAATCCCAAAATTCCAGGGATCCAGTTTGATTTTCCTGCAAATATTATTGATGGAATCCCATCCTTAAAATCATCTTTAATTTGTCTTTCTGCTTCCTGCATCGCTTTTTCAGTCAGGTTCTGCCTTTTTTTATTCATTTCATTTAATTTTTCAGCCAGGCGCGTAGCCTCAGCTTCATCCGATGTGAGCAGCAGCATTAGGCTTAAATTTGCATGATCCAATCTTCCCGCAACATTTATCCTTGGAATAATTCCAAATGACATATCCTGGGTTGAAAGATTCTTTTTATAAGCATTAGAGGCTTTTATCAAGGCATCAATACTCACAAATTCGGATTTTCTTAAAACATCCATACCTTTGCTAACCAAGTATCGATTTTCATTCCTCATTAAACCTACATCGGATATAGTCCCTAGTGTCACGAACACATACAATTCTTCAGGTAATTCAATATCCTTTTTTTGATAGAGAGCTTGCATGACTTTAAATGCCGTACCCACACCTGTCAGATATTTGAAAGGGTAGGGAGAATCAGGGAGAGAGGGATTTACTATTGCGGTTGCGTTTGGCAGGTTGTCAACTGCCGTGTGATGATCAGTAATTATCGTATCAATACCCATGTCGAGTGCTTTCTGAATTTCTTCGCCTGAGGAAACACCACAATCGACTGTCATAAGGAGGGTTACACCTTTGGAAGAAAAAAATTCCAGCGACTGGCTACTTATTCCATGACCTTCTTCTACCCTGTGAGGTACATACGGAAAAACTTGCAGTCCTAGATTCTCTAGACCACGGGTCAAAAGTGCGGTTCCAGAAATGCCATCGGTATCAAAATCCCCAAATACGCCCACAGTTTCTCGCACATCTACCGCTTTCATTAAGCGGTTCACAGATAAAGCCATGTCAGGAAGTAAAAACGGATCATGGACAGAGGAAAGGGTAGGTGATAAAAATTCATCCATATCCTCGACCGTGGATATTCCTCTATGAACCAGTAGACTAGATTCCACATCCCCCATGCCTAAGGCCTCAAGTTCCGAATCACTAGCCTTTGGCAGCACTACCCATTTGTCATATTTCAATATTTTTGACCCTATTCAGTCAGCTTAGATTTTGAAAGATTAGAGACGCATTGTGCCCGCCAAAACCAAAAGAATTGCTCATAGCAGTACCGATTGCCGACTGCTTGGGGGCACCAGGAGTGTAATTCAGATCACAGTCCGGGTCTTCATTCTTTAAATTAATTGTTGGAGGGACTGTTTGGTTTTTGATAGCCATGACAGTGATGGCTGCCTCCAAGGCTCCGCTTGCTCCCAGGAGGTGTCCCGTCATGGACTTAGTCGAACTTATAGGAATGTTGTATGCGTGTTCCCCGAAAACAGATTTCATCGCCATTGTTTCAAACTTATCATTCAAAGGAGTGGACGTACCGTGAGCATTAATGTAGTCGATCTCTTCAGGCACAATTTTTGCCTTACTGAGAGCCATATTCATTGCTCTCGCACCGCCTTCACCTTCAGGCCCAGGTTGAGTTATATGATATGCGTCTGCAGTGGCCCCATAACCAATCATTTCAGCAATCGGCTCAGCGCCCCGAGCTTCCATTGAAGTCTGGCTTTCGAGCACCAGTACTCCGGCACCTTCACCTAGAACAAATCCATCTCTATCTATATCGAACGGTCTGGAAGCAGTCTTCGGATCGTCGTTTCTTTTGGACAAAGCCTGACAAGCATTAAACCCTGCGACTCCTACCGGACAAATAGCTGCCTCAGCACCGCCCGTTACGGCGGCATCCACATCTCCTCTGCGAATAGCCTCAAATGCCATGCCGATTGAATCTGCCCCACTTGCGCAAGCTGACACAGTGCAATAGTTAGCTCCCTTAGCGCCCAATAGCATTGATACCTGTCCCGATGCCATATCAGGTAACATCATAGGTACCAAAAACGGACTGACTCTATTCGGTCCTCTATTGTTTAAAACACCAATTTGGTCAGAAAGTGTGATTATCCCTCCTATCCCACTAGCCACCATCACCGAAACCCGATCCGCATTAGATTCATTAATTGAAAGTCCACTACTTTCAAAAGCCTCTAGGGATGCTGCTGCTGCGAGCTGCACGAACCGATCCATTCTTCGGGCTTGTTTCTTATCAACATAGGTTTCAGGATCGAAACCGGTAGCTTCCGCTGCGAAAGTCGTTTCGTATCCTTCCGGATCAAAAGAGGAAATGGTATCAACACCAGATACACCTTTCGTTAAATTGGACCAGGTTTCATCGATAGACAATCCTACTGGACTAGTTGCCCCCACACCAGTTATAAAAACTCTTTCAACCATTAAATTCTCCCAAAATTAAATCTGAAAATTCTCGGGGCGAATCCAATCGTTAACAATGCCGAGGACTTCCTTTATCTTACTCACAGCGGATTATAACAGTGAGGATAGGAGGGACATATAGGGAAATTTACAGAATTGCCTTTGTTTCAAAGAGAAAACAATCTCCCAGACATTTTAGGAATTTCTGTTCATCATCGCTAGGAATCACAGGTACCTCATCTTTATTTGAACGCCCTTTAATTGACATCACTGGAGAATAACCCGACGAATTAGTGCTCAATTTAACAGATATACCTTGGGTTTCCCCCCATTCCAATACCCAAAGACAATAGAAAGAGTTGAATATCACGTCTCCAACAATTACTGGTTCAACACCCCTCACAGTATCTATTTCATTAAATATCATGGGACTTTCGTAAAGTTTTTGTATGTCATTCAAAGCAGTGAAAATCAAATAATCTTTTTCATTTGCGTCGGCCCAGAGAGCAGAAACAACTAAAGCAGAAAATTCAGAGTCTTCATCTACTCCACTCTTAGCCAAAAATTCCGTCGCCTCGGGCAGAAGCGTGTTTATTTCTTGGCATCGTTGCTTCCATATATCTAAATTCTCATTTTGTATCATTTAACTATCTCTAATAAAGATTTATGGAGAAGCATATAATTATTCCGCTAACATTTCATCGACAAAGATTTTGTAGGGAGTTTAACAACCAATATTATGCGCGTAGCCTTTGAGACACATGGATGTAAGCTAAACCAGGCGGACACACTTAAACTGTCATCAGAGTTCTTTGATGCTGGCTTTAAAATAGTTAAAGAGAATGAAGCCTGTGATGTTTATGTATTGAATTCATGCACGGTGACCCACATAGCTGACCGGAAAGGTCGAAGCTCAGCCCGATCTGCCAAAAAGTTGAACCCCAATTCCTTTGTAGTTTTCACCGGTTGCTATGCTGAAA
The DNA here is from genome assembly GCA_008373095.1 of SAR202 cluster bacterium. Classification (GTDB taxonomy): domain Bacteria; phylum Chloroflexota; class Dehalococcoidia; order Lucifugimonadales; family UBA826; genus UBA11996. The sequence continues at coordinate 3,952 of RQOP01000035.1, forward strand.
GAGACCCTAGATCCTTGGAGGCAATACAGGAGATTGATCTTGTCCTTGGAAATGTCTCAAAAAAAGACATTGTTAATAAGGTGCTAGACGAATTAAAAATAGGGGATGCTCCAGCAGGCGATTCTTTTGCCGAACCGCCAATGGAATCTTTCAGCACAAAAACTCGAGCAATGATAAAGATTCAGGAGGGCTGTAACCAGATCTGCTCCTACTGCATAGTCCCAAAAGTGAGAGGTCGAGAAAAAAGCGTGCCTGTCTCAGAGCTAATATCGCAGATAAACCATCTCCAAAGATCAGGATTTAAGGAAGTTGTACTTACTGGAACACAGTTGGGTAGTTATGGCTTCGATTTGAGTAAAACAAACTTGAAAAGCATGCTATCAAACATACTGAATCACACAGATATACCTCGAATCAGAGTATCTTCACTTCAACCCCAAGAAATAGACCTAGATCTGCTCGACCTCTGGCAAGACACAAGGCTCTGCCAGCATTTCCACATTCCTCTCCAGAGTGGAAGTGACACCATTCTCAAGGCGATGAGGAGACGTTACACGTCAGAACAATATATGGCGTCAATAAGGCAGATCAAATCTGTGCTGCCGGGCGCCTCGATAACCAGCGACGTCATAGTTGGATTCCCCAATGAGAGCGAAGAAGATTTCCATGATACTGCCAATTTATGCCGTTCTGTAAGCTTCTCAGATTTGCATGTATTCAAATTTTCAAGTCGCCCCGGCACTAGCGCTTCTCATTTTCCAGATAACGTGACTTACTCTACAAAATCAAAAAGATCCAAAGAACTTATGCTTATTGCAGAGGATGGTTTTCGTAAATATCGGGAATCGCATATTGGAAAACAAGAATATGTACTATGGGAAGAACCCTCCAATAAAAATGCAATCAATAAGTTAAACACTTACACTGGCCTGACTAGTAACTACATAAGAGTTAAATCAGAGTCAGAAAAAGAAATCACCGGACGTATTGAGCCAGTCACCTTAGCGATGAACACTAATGATGAATCAAAAATGATGACCGCAATCCGCTGAATTGAGCTACTGAATAAACCCTATTCAGATTTTAAGATGCCTACAGCTTCTTCAAATGCCGCCAAAGTTTTTTCTACATCTTGGTCATTATGCTCAGTAGAGATATAAAATTTAGTGGTTCCCTTCAAAATTCCACGATCCAAAATCAGTTGATTGAATCTTGCCAATTTTTGAGAGTCTGCGCTTAAACTAGTGCGGTAATCATATACCTCTTCCGTTGTAAAAAACGCGTCAAATAAAACAGGCTCACCAACTACCTTTGCTGGAATCTCTGCTTTGTCCAAGGTCTTTTGCAGCCCATTCATAATTTTTCGACCAGTATTAAACATTTTTTCATAAACACCATCCTGTTTAAGAATGTCTAAAGTGGCCAGACCAGCCGCACAAGCTATAGGGTTACCACTTAGGGTTCCAATTTGTGGCATGAATCCGTCCTTTGAAACTTTCTCTGAATCAAAATGATTCATTATTTCATCTCGTCCAGCAACGGCGGTGAGCGGGAATCCCCCTGCGATCGCCTTACCCAAAGTGCAAATATCAGGTACTACACCGTAGTAATTCTGAGCACCTCCATAGGAAAACCTGAATCCAGTAACTACTTCATCAAAAATCAAAGGGATCTCATAATGGCTAGTGATTTCCCTTAATCCTTCCAAAAAACCTTCTTTAGGTGGTAAAAGCCTCTGAAAAGGTTCCACAATAACACCAGCTAATTCATCTTTATACCGATCGATTATGGCGGTAGTAGTCTCAATATCATTAAACGGAGCTATCAGCATTTCAGCCTGCAAGGATTTAGGAATACCTGCCGTGTCAGGTTCAGCCTGTGGGTAATCCATCAATTTGGAGGGAGACATGCTCATCAAGGCATAATCATTCATACCATGATACCCACCCTCAAACTTGAGTATCTTATCTTTGCCGGTGAAAGCTCTTGCTAGCCGCATCGCATATAGAGTGGCTTCAGAACCTGTGCTCAAAAACCGAACTTTCTCTGCGCAAGGTACAGCTTTGACAATTTCTTCTGCCAATTCAACAGATTTTTCATTTGTCGCGAAAAATGTGGTTCCAGAGCTCAATTGATTCAACACAGCCTCTAAAACGGGAGGGTTAGAATGGCCAACAAGCATTGGGCCCGATCCAAGGAGATAGTCTACATATTCATTCCCACTTTCGTCCCATATATGACTTCCCTTACCTTTATTTACAATCAAATCATAATTTAAATTACCAAGGGATCCTTGAGGCAAAACCCTTGCTGCTCTGTCCAGAATATCCCTTTCATGATTAGTCTGATTTCGTTTTTCCATGTCATTTCCTTTTTATGTACATTGCCGTGAGATGGATTATATCAACCGATACTGAAAAAGGTATTAACCCTTAAGTACCGACACACAGCCTAATAATGGTAAAGTGAATCAACAATCATTCAAATTACCTAGGTGAAAACGATGGATATAAATTTTCGACAAGGAAACCCCTTAGAAATCACAAGTGACTGCCTTATTGTGGGCATTTTTGAAGGAGAGGAATTTTCATCTGACCTCCTAAATGAAGCAAATCAGGCTTTTGACAACTCTCTAGAAGATTTGAATAGCCAAGGAGAACTTGTAGGTAAAACTGGGAACTCAACATTAATCCATACCCTAGGTAAATCTTCTCCAATTCGACTTTTATTTGTAGGTCTAGGTAAGCGTGATGCAATGACTGAAAAAGCTGTCACCGAGGTCTTGGGAGCATCATTTCGAAAAGCTAGGAGTATTGGCGCGAGCATAGTCGCAATAGCAGTGGACACTTTTTGCACAGAAGAAATAAAAGCAGAACGAATTGTTGAACTCGTAACTCTATCAGCGATAAACGGGCTCTACAGGTATGAAGATCATATATCCGAAAAATCGGACAAGGCAATTTCAGAAGTTCTGATAATAATGGAAATTCCTGCTGAGGTTAATGTTTCCTCCTACACTGCAATTGCAGATGCAATCAATCTGGCAAGAGATCTTGCCAACGCTCCGGCCAACCACATGACACCGACAATCCTTGCTGGAGTCGCTGAACGCGAAGCGCAAGAAAATAATCTGGGATTCGAACTTATTGACGAAGACAAGATGAAAGAATTTGGGATGGGATCACTACTGGGAGTAGCTCAGGGCAGTATCGAACCCGCTTATATGATAGTTATGAAATACGAAGGCGACAAAGACAATCCAAACGATTCAATAGCCTTGATAGGCAAGGGAATAACTTTCGATAGTGGTGGATTGAGCCTAAAACCTCCGATAGGAATGACTACCATGAAGGGTGATATGGCAGGAGGTGCTGCGGTGATCGGCGCCCTAACAGCTATAGCCAAATTAAACCTCAACATAAACGTATATGGCATCGTTGCAGCAACCGAAAATATGCCTGGAGGGCAGGCTCAACGACCTGGAGATGTAGTTACCGCCATGAATGGCACTACGATAGAGGTCTTGAATACCGATGCAGAAGGTCGATTGGTACTGGCCGACGCTTTATGCTACGCAAATCATTTAGGCGTAAACAAAATTGTTGACGTAGCCACATTAACTGGTGCCATACGAACAGCTCTGGGCGACGAAATTATAGGAGCGTTTGGCAACAATGACGAATTAATCCAGAACGTAATTGATGCAGGGTCAAAAGAAGGAGAAAGATTGTGGGAACTCCCTGCAGATGAATCCTTCGCTAAGAATTTCAAAAGTGATGTTGCCGACATAAAAAACGTGGCTGGAGCTGCAGGGGGAGCGACGATTGGGGCAATGGTTATAGGAAAATTTGCTGAAGACACTCCCTGGGTTCATTTAGATATTGCCGCCGTTAGCAGAACAAATTCTGTTAACGGAAACAACGTAAAAGGCGCCACGGGGACCCCAGTAAAAACGCTGGTTTCCCTTTGCAGATCACTAGCCAAATAGTGATATTAATTATCCGGTCACATCATTAAGGTTGTGCTGCCAGCCGAAGGTATGATACGGTCGGTAATCCGAACTTTAATTCAGGAAAGATATACCTTTAGTTGAGGCCTTTGATATGGAACAAGACCGACTACAAAAGTGGACTTTCATAACTAATCACGGGCTTGTGTTGAGTTACATATTCCACAATCCCACTAGTACAGCCAGAGAGATCGCAAACTATATTGGGGTTACTGAACGTACCACCCACAAAATTATCTCGGACCTAGAGGAAGAAGGCTATATACAAAGGCGTAAAATCGGCCGAAGAAACGTATATAGTGTGGATCCACAGCTACCACTTCGTCACCACACTAAAACCGACATAATGGTGGAAGATCTTCTGGAATCTTTGAACTCTCAAATAACTGCTTAACCACTGGAATTTGAAATTATAAATTGACCCCTCTTTAATTGTGGTGCTAGACTTTTGGCTGCTGTGGTGAGCGTGGCCAAGTTGGTTAAGGCGCCAGGTTGTGGCCCTGGAGATCGAGGGTTCGAATCCCTTCGCTCACCCCATTTTCATGAATTAAAGAACTGGTCTCAGTACGCCAGAGATAACTGGAAGCTTAATTGAATAAACACGACAGGATAGCAAAGGTTTTAAGAGAGGGAGAAGCTAACGGGGACGGATGGTCATTAGAACTTAATACATCAAGCGGAAGAACAGTTTACGCTGTAGCTGTAGCTCAAAATAATCGACGAAGTAGAACAGGACCAACTTGGTCTTATGTTTTTGAAAATGATGGCTGGACTTCAATTGACCTCGGAACCCCTGGTTCTTTTGAAACTCTTAAAAGTGCATATTCCACAATCGGACTTTCACCTAAAGACATAAAAAGAGTGCTTATCAGCCATGGGCATTCCGATCATGATGGAACAGTATCGGAGTTTTTGGACGACTCTGAAGCTGAATTATGGGCTCACCAATCCTATCAACCACTAAAAAATTATATTCCGTGGGAAATAAACTATAGAAAGGGTTCCATTCTTCAGAAGGAATTAAATCGAATCGCTGAAGAAAAAATCGAACCCAGTAAAGAAGACGACTCAAGAAGCGAAACTGACAAGAACTATTTTGAAAACCGTAAACTTACGGTAGTTACTAAACATTTGGAAGACGGTGATGAATTTTCAGACCTCAAGGTGATGAGTACCCCTGGGCATTCGCCTGACCAGATTTGTTTGGTTCTAGACGATTTTATTTTTACAGGGGATCATATCCTTCCAGAAATAACCCCTCATCCAACAAGTAAAATGGTTTTCCGGAACACTATTTCTGAAAAACTTCCGGAATTTCTTAAAGATCCTTCTGAACTGTATGGCCTAGGGACATATTTAGACTCCCTGGGTAAAGTCATTCAACTAGGCGACGAATACACAGTTCTACCCGCACATAGACTTTTCAACAAGTCATCATTCAACTGGAGCGGGGTGGAAAGGGCAGGGGATATTATTCATCATCATGAAAAAAGATTAAACAGAATGGTTGATAAGCTACAAAACAAGACATCCAACCTAGAAGAAACTACCAAAGGCATTTTTGAAAAAAGTAAGCTGCTAGGTTCCAACTTATACGCGGCAATGTCAGAGATAGTTGCACACCTAGAACTACTAGAAGACACCAGAGATATCACAATTACCACCGGCGGCGAAATATCTATTCAAGGCAGTGGCACCAACTACAAAGAATATATATCGGGACTGCTAAAACCTGGGCCGTAAAATATATATATATCCTTATAAATTAAAGAAATATGGCAGTTTTTTGGTTTAAACAATTAAGGTGATTCAGAACAGACTTACAGGCTTTATTATCAATCATATATCAGTAAAATTAAACAAAACTAAACAACTAATCATACCTAGTTAAAAGAGATTTAAATTTATGCCTTTTGCTAATAATAACGGGGTCAAAATTCACTATCATACTAGAGGAAATGGTCCTTCAATCGTTCTTCTACACGGGTTCATGGGAGACATTGGTTCTTGGGAGAAATTGGGATATCCCGATACCTTATCAGCTAAATATAACGTCATCATAGTTGACGCCCGTGGTCATGGTAAAAGCGACAAACCTTATGACCCGATAGCCTACTTAGACAAAACCATCGCTACTGATGTGATAGCTGTCCTCGATGACATGAAAATTGATAAATCTCATTATTTCGGTTTTTCAATGGGAGGAAGAGTAGGATTTGAATTAGCGGCGTACCACCCAGATAGGTTCCTGTCATTTATTCTAGGTGCTCAGACACCTGGAAGTAGGAACGAACACGGCAACGAATCTGATAGAAAACGAATCGCGCTTTTTGAAAAGGGGCCTGAAGCCTTAAAACGAGTAATGGCCCGATCTAAAAAAGAGTATGAAAGTTACCTTGAACCAACATTAAACGGTGATCTAAGGGCCTACACTGCCAAAACAAGAGCAAATGCTATGCGAGAAGATATATCAGGACAGCTTGTCGGACTGACCGTGCCCTGCTTAGTCTATGCAGGGGAATCCGATTCTCTTGCACACGAATCCGCAAAGGAACATGCATCAAAGATGCCCACGGCCCGCTTCGTAAGCTTGCCTGGATTGAACCATATGGAATCAATAGCCAGGACAGATATGGTTTTACCAATGGTCACTTCATTCCTACAGGAAGTATCTGCCTGAAGAATTACCTCCCTTCAATGAACTTATCCAGGTTGAACTCATCACTATTCACCCAGTTCATCATTTCGGATTCTCGCTCTGTAACCTTTTTGGATTCAGCGATAACATGATCAACCAAATCTATGGGGAATACGACTACCCCGTTCATATCTGCATGAACTACATCACCCACATTGACCAGCACACCTCCGACTTCTACAGGAACATTCGTTTCATCTAAGCCAAAATTTCCATGAGCAGGTACAAGGCCGACCGAGAACATCTGGAAACCCATCTCATGTACAGTTTCGACATCCCTGACGCCTCCATCCGTGACGAGGCCAATGGCTCCAACTTTCTTTGCCACAGTAGCCATACCGTCCCCAAAATGACATCCATGATGTGGTCTGGGGCTGGTATCCTTTGCAACAATTACAGCTGGCACAGGCATAGCATCTATGGATCTCAAACAATCATGCCAACCCGATCGACTTTTTTCTTTACCTGTCGTGGTTGTATTCAAAGTAGCAGTGACTGCCTGGCCAACCATAACTCCGAGATCTGGAAATTGGCACTTAATATTCCAGCCCATAAATCCCTCTGTATTTAACCTAGATTCATGTGTCTCAACTGCATTGGCCACTGTTGGTGTATCAATAGCCTTCAATTCATTTATTTGATCTTCTGTTAGATATTTCATTTCAACTCCTTTTATTTTCCTACGGGGTATGGTTTTCAAAATTATCTTTAAATAGTTCCAGTGTCAGAACCAGGGAAATAAGTAGATGGGACTACATCTTTAACAGAGCTAGACCTTTTCTCCAGCCAATAATCATAGGCTGGCGGAGTAACTTTGAAAGCATCCTCCACTCCAAGTTTTAGAGCTGCATCTAGTGCCCAATTTGGATTATGCAGAAACTCCCTAGCTATCGCTATTAAATCTGCCCGGCCTGACTGAAGTATCTCTTCCGCCTGCTCAGCGTGAACAATAAGACCCACCGCCATACTCATTAAATCTGTTTCTTTACGTATTTTTTCAGCGTAGGGAACTTGATAGCCGTATCCTACCGGACCGGCACTTAAAACAGGGCTGCCACGCATTCCACCGGAAGAGCAATCGATCACATCGACCCCTTTTGCCCTAACCAATTTAGAAAAACGAACGCTTTCGTCCGGACCCCAGCCAGCATCATCCTCAACTGATAACCGTATAAAAAGTGGTTTGTCTTCAGGCCAATTGGCTCTGACTGCCTCAGCTATTTCCAAGGGAAGACGCATCCTTTTGGATTCTGATCCTCCGTATTCATCGGTTCTTAGGTTAGCTTTCGGTGATAAAAACTGATGCAATAGGTAGCCATGGGCAGCATGTATCTCCAACACCTCAAACCCAGCCTCATTAGCTCTTCTAGCCGCTTCGCTCCAGTTCTCTATGGTTTTCTGTATCTCCCCAAACGATAATGCCCGAGGAATAGGTTCAGTTTCGCTAGAACCTATGGCACTAGGGGCTACAAGTTCCCAATCATCCCAATCATCCACTCCTGCCTTGATTGCACCTTCTTCTGTCAAAGGAGCACCGCCTTCCCAAGGGCGGAAGCGACGTGCTTTCCTACCACTGTGACCAAGCTGAATCGCTGGCACTGAATTTTGGGATCTTATGAAATCCGCCAGTCTTCTAAAATGTTCTGTATAAGAATCGTCCCAAAGTCCCATATCACCCGCAGTGCCACATCCGCGTCTCTCCACTTTGGTGGATTCTATAAAGACAAGGCCTGCCCCTCCAGCAGCGAAACGTCCAGCATTCATTAAATGCCAATCAGTTGGGTACCCTTTCACAGCCGCGTACTGATGCATGGGGGCAACAACGACTCTATTTTTTAACGTGACATCACGTATTTTTATTGGTTGAAATAGTAGAGGCGTCCCCATCTAATCTCCTATATTTTTTCGAACTTTTATCTACTGAATGTTAGCAAGGAAGTCTAGAACATGTGGAAGCAAAACGTCGCTTCTTTCCATTACATCTCCATGATCAAGACCAGGTAATGATACCCATGTCACATTGGGCATATGTTTCACACACTCTTCTGTACCTGGATACAATCCATCTTGATCACCACAATATACAAGGCATGGCATCGTCATTGTAGGAAGGACTTCTGATATATCTGGTCGGTCTCTGAGCGCTATGGTAGCCGCAATAATTGCCTCTGGATCATTGGATAACAAATGAGCTAGCTCTCTTTCATCTGGCGCAGGTTCTATTCCTCCCACATAAACATCCATTCCATGCTCAAGGGATTCCAACATTAGGTCCAGAGCCTTAACGCCTGGTTCAAGCTCTAAATCTGCAAGAGGGTATGGGTGCATTCCCCCAATAATTAATGAGTGAAACCTTTCCGGAAAAGCTTCGGCTAAGCCAAACCCGATACTACCTCCCATTGAGTAACCCATGTAATGGGCCTTTTCTATATCTTCCCTGTCCAAAACCGAGATAATGTCAGAGGCCATTATTTTTCGATCATACAAGGCAGCATCATATGGCTTATCGCTTTTGCCGTGCCCACGGGCATCTACTGAAATTACCCGATAAATTTTCTTTAATTCATCCACATACCCATACCAATCCCACTTATCCAGCTTGCTGGTAAGGCCATGCTGAAGAATTAAAGGGGGCCCTTCACCTGTTATCTTGTAATTGATTCGAACCCCAGAGTTATTCGCAAAATGCATATTTCATACTCTCCGAAAGGAATATTCCATAATATTCGTGTAGAAGCAATTATACGATCTCTAAAAGATGGGGTAGGGGGCAAATAAAAAAGTCCGCCACCTTTAGTTACCAAAAGTGACGGACTTTAGTTTAGCTTAAGTTATTGAAATTAACTTATTACTTCCACTCCCACAGTTCCCACGTTGCATTTCCTGCCCCATCAACATCCCAGTTGAATACTACAGCGGCGCCATTCAGGCTTGCCAACGACGGGGCTGAAGCTTTGAAATAGGCCATTCCTTTGAAGGAAGCTCCCCCATCTTCTGTAAACGAACCAACACCTGTGGCCGAGAAGGTAGCCATACCATCTGCAACCATAATAACACCAGCATCTGGGCATTCTCCACGAATTATTCCGTCCGCTCCGACCTCCGAATAGTAAGTGGACATCGCCTGAAGGACTTCTGCTCCTGCCAAAGTGCCAGATCCACTTGGCACGACGACCTCAAATTTAGGGTTACCGCCATTTGATGGCAAAACTTTCTGTGTTGATACACATTTCATGGACCCTATTTTTTCTGCTCCCATGTGTTGACCTCCTAGTCAATATTTTTAAGTTAGGGGCGGATATTATCAAAAATGCCAACAAGCAGGAACTGTTATCAAAAAACCCGATAAACCCAATCAATTTTCGAAAATAGAAATATTGGAATTTCAGTTTATGGGCCTGACTATAAGAAGAATATTCATTGATGGATGTACAGCAAAACAAATCATCAGAAGCATATAGCTAAATATGTGGTTATAATCCAGCTTTATGATTC
>RQOP01000036.1 GCA_008373095.1 SAR202 cluster bacterium
TCATCACCCCTGTCGGTTAAGGCTGCGTTTATACCCCCTTGAGCCGCGTTTGAATGACTTCTCACGGGGTGTACCTTGGATACTACAGCGACATCTGCTCCTTGTTCCTTCGCAGACAAGGCTGCTCTCATACCGGCCAGACCGGCGCCTATTATTAAGATATCGTGGTCAAGCATATTACCTGAATTAACCCCCACATTATTAGTAAAGACTTAGACCAAAGATAGCATAGGAATACTGAAGTGGACAACAAAATTTTGATCTAAATACCTTTCTATCTTCCCAGTGTTATTTAAGCAATGGGTTCCCTTTTCAAAACAGGTAGTTTTTGTTTGACCTAGAAATAGGTGAGTGTTAAAATTTATCGTCTTGGAAAAAGTTAAATAAAATTGCTATGACGGGGAGTAGTAACTGAGAAGGTGTGTTGATTAGAGAATTGGACCCTATGGTGAAAGTCCGATACATGCCCCAGTGAACTCGCCCCCGAGCATCTGTTTTGAAAACTAGGAGTCATTTATGCAGTCAGTAATGGGAAAACTCAACGCTGCTGCATGCTATATTGTGACCCCCCTAACATAAAGTAGGGACAGGCGGTAGCCACGTTATAGCTTAACGAGTGGTCCTGATGTGAATTTTTATCAGGGCAATTTGGGTGGTACCACGGGAGTGGTTTTGTATCCCGTCCCAACATAGGGCGGGATTTTATTTTTTTAAGACCCCAACCTGATCAAAGAATTTGATAATTTTATATTTAGGTTAATTAAGGAAATTAGATGTTAAAGAAAGGATCACAGATTGTCTGTGAAAGCTTACTAAGAGAAGGCTGTGATGTCGTGTTTGGCATTCCAGGGGGCGCTATTTTGCCTCTATAACAAGCGTTGCCGGAATATCCAGAACTGCGTCATATTTTGACCCGACATGAACAAGGTGCTTCACTAGCAGCGGACGGATATGCTAGGGTCACTGGGAGACCTGGTGTCGCCTTTGCCACTTCCGGGCCAGGTGCAACCAATCTTGTTACTGGTATAGCCTCGGCTCAAATGGATTCAGTACCTCTTGTGATAGTCACCGGACAGGTCAACAGTTGGACCATTGGATCTGATGCATTTCAAGAAACCGATATAACGGGGATTACATTGCCCGTTACCAAGCATAATTTTTTAGTTATGGACGCGGCAGAAATCGCCTCTGCAATTAAGGAAGCATTCTACATAGCGAATTCAGGTAGACCTGGACCAGTATTGGTGGACATACCTCGAAACGTCTTTGTTCAAGAAGTTGAATATGAAGAACCTGGTGAAATGAATTTGCCTGGGTATAGTCCTAATTTCTCCGGTCATTCTGGCCAGATAAAGAAAGCAGCTGATTTAATTAATGAATCTGTGAAGCCGGTTATCATCGCTGGCCATGGAGTCATAATATCTAAAGCTTACGAAGAACTTAAGGTGTTGGCTGAGAAGGCACAGATACCGGTAATTACTACCTTGCTCGGAATAAGCTGTTTTCCAGAGGATCATGTACTTTGGAGTGGTTGGCCAGGTATGCATGGCATGGCCCATTCCAGTTTTGCAATAGAGGAATCGGATTTAGTTATAGCACTAGGCATGAGGTTTGATGATCGCATAACAGGTAATCCTGCGAAATTTGCAACGAACTCTAAAAAGATACACGTGGATGTTGATCCTTCGGAAATAGGGAAAAATATTAGCGTCGAGGTTCCCATAGTTGGCGATGTTAAAGAGGTTCTAGGCCGATTAAATCAACAGGTCCTACCGGGAACTCACACGGATTGGTTGAAGCGTATAGAATCCTTGAAAGAAGATCATCCGTCACTTGATATACCTGAAACCACCAAACTTTTGGCGCGGCAAGTCATTAAAGACTTATCAGATGAGACAAGAGGAAACGCCACCATAGTAACTGGCGTAGGGCAGCACCAAATGTGGGCAGCTCAGCACTACAGATTCAAAAATCCTAGCACTTTTCTAACCTCTGGGGGGTCGGGAACTATGGGATATGAGGTTCCTGCAGCTATGGGGGCTCAGGTAGGTAACCCTGAATCAACTGTTTGGTCGATTGCAGGTGATGGAGGGTTTCAGATGACGCTATGTGAATTAGCAACGATTGCTGAAAATAGGTTGCCGATCAAATTTGCGATATTGAACAATAATTTTCTCGGGATGGTACGTCAATGGCAAGAAATCTTTTTCGATAGTTCGTATGTTTCAACTTCCTACACAGGTAATCCTGACTTTGTTAGGCTTGCCGAGTCCTATGGGATTAAAGGTATTCGAGTCACCGATAAGAGCCAGGTAAAATCTGCGATCTCTGAAGCGATGGAGCATGACGGTCCAGTAGTAGTAGATTTCATTGTGGAGCAGGAAGAAAATGTATACCCCATGATTCCTTCGGGAATGACTGTGTATGACATGATAGAAGAACCTGTTTCGGAGAAGGTGACAAGTTGAATTCATCGGAAAAACATACGATAACGGCGCTGGTCGAAGATCGGGCGGGTGTATTGAATCGTATCTCTAGTATGTTCAGAAGACGAGGTTACAACATTTCTAGTCTCGCTGTCGGCAAAAGCGAGGCTGAAGGTCTGTCTAGGATGACATTTGTGGTCGATGGGGACACAAAGACCGTGGAGATGGTAGTTAAAAACTTGCATAAGCTTGTCGAAGTAATAAAAGTGTCTGATATATCTGAAGAAAACGCTGTTTCTAGAGAACTAGCCTTGATACGAGTTAAATGTGACGTGACAAGCCGTAGTGAAATAATGCAGATAGTAGATATATTCAGGGCTAAGATAGTGGATGTTTCTCAAGACACATTGATTGTCGAAGTTACCGGGAATGAAGACAAAGTAAATTCGCTCGTAGACCTACTTGATACCTTTGGAGTTTTTGAGGTTATGAGAACGGGTACGGTAGCTATGAGCAGAGGGGTTGCTTTCGAAAAAGATAAACCCGGGAGCGGACCGAGAATTCTAGAGAGCGCCTCATAAATAAATTAGGATAGGTAATTAGGAGAAACTAAATGGCAGAAATGTATTATGAATCAGACGCCGATATGAGTTTATTGGACGGGAAAACGGTCGGTATCATTGGGTATGGCAGTCAAGGGCATGCGCATGCCTTAAACCTAAAAGACTCAGGCGTCAATGTTTGTGTTGGTCTCTATGAAGGTAGTAGCAGCTGGGAGAAGGCAGAGTCAGAAGGGCTTAAAGTGTCCACTGTGGCAGAGGCTGCAGCGGAGTCAGACGTGATAATGATGCTAATCCCAGACCATCTTCAAGCTTCTGTATACAATGAATCTGTTTTGCCTCATTTGTTGCCGGGCAAAACTTTAATGTTTGCTCATGGGTTTAACATTCATTACGATGCGATTAAGCCGCCGGAAAACGTAGATGTATCAATGGTGGCCCCTAAGGCTCCTGGCCATAGGATGAGGGAAGTGTATACCAAAGAGTCTGGAGTGCCTGGATTACTTGCCGTCCACCAAGATTCGACTGGCAACGCTCACTCACTTGGCCTTGCATACGCCAGAGGTGTTGGTTGTACGAGGGCTGGGGTGTTAGATACCACTTTTAAGGAAGAGACGGAAACAGATTTGTTTGGGGAGCAGGCGGTTCTTTGTGGCGGGGTGGCAGCACTTGTGAAAGCTGCCTTCGAAACTTTGATAGAGGCGGGCTATCAACCAGAGTCAGCATATTTTGAATGTATGCACGAACTAAAACTTATAGTTGATTTGTTCTACCAGGGCGGTATGGAATATATGAGGTACTCGGTTAGTGATACTGCCGAGTATGGAGATTACACTAGAGGCCCGGTAGTCGTGGATGACAGTGTTAAACAAAATATGAGAAAGGTTCTTGACCAAATTCAGGATGGGACGTTTGCGAAAGAGTGGATTACTGAAAATGACGAAGGGAGACCAACCTTTAACAGGTTACGGGAAGAGAATGCTGGACATCAGATAGAAGAAGTAGGTAAGGAATTGAGAGGGATGATGTCCTTCCTTTCTGATGCCGATTAAGATTGGTTTTAAAGATGGTTAACTTGAAATATAAATCAATAGATGAGGTACACCACGTAGTTCGCCGCACTGGTTTGGTCTTGGCTAGGCTGAATCAGGCGGACTACGGAATCCTGCGAAGTTGCTCATTACTCAAACTTTGCAGACAAATTGTTAGTTAACCTATAACCAAGATAAGGAGACCTTAATGTCACAAGATAAAGTGATAATTTTTGATACCACTCTAAGAGACGGAGAGCAGTCAGCTGGTATTGGGCTCACAACCCAGGAAAAATTGGAAATTGCGAAGCAATTGGAAAGATTGGGGGTTGATGTAATCGAGGCAGGATTTGCGGCGGCCTCACCTGGAGATTTAGAGGCGGTTCAGAAAATTGCTTCTGAAGTAAGAACACCTAAAATAGCATCGCTAGCACGGTGCTATATTGATGATGTAGATAAAGCTTGGGAAGGGGTGAAGGACGCTGCCCGACCTCGCATACACGTCTTCATTAGTAGTTCCGATATACAAATAATGAATCAACTTCGTAAGAATCCAGAAGAAGTGTTGGACACTGCTGTGGCATCGGTTGAAAGAGCGAAAACATATTGCGATGATGTTGAGTTTTCTCCGATGGATGCTACTCGGACTGATCCTGAATATTTGTATAAAATGCTTGAGGCAGTTATTACGGCAGGAGCCACGACCGTAAATATAGCGGATACTGTTGGCTACATAATTCCTTCTGAATTCGCCGAAAGAATAGAAGGCATAAAAAAGAATGTACCGAATATCGATAAGGCAGTATTGAGTGTTCATTGCCATAATGATCTTGGTCTCTCTGTTGCCAATAGTCTGGCTGCGGTCAAGGTGGGTGTTAGACAAGTAGAAGGCTGCATTAATGGGCTTGGTGAGAGAGCTGGAAATGCTTCGCTAGAAGAAATTATCATGGCGATAGAGACAAGAAATGACCTGTTTGATGTATCCACCAACATAGACACCACCCAGATCTACAGGACCAGTAGGTTAGTGAGTGACATTACAGGCTTTCCAGTCCAACCAAACAAAGCCATAGTTGGAGCCAATGCGTTTCGGCATGCGTCCGGAATTCATCAAGATGGTGTGTTGAAAGATAGCAGTACCTACGAGATCATGGATCCTAAATCTATAGGATGGCCCAGCAACTCATTTGTTTTAGGTAAATTAAGTGGGAGAGCTGGCTTGAGAGCCCGATTGGAAGAGTTAGGTTTTCAGTTAGGACAAGATGAGCTCAATGAAGTTTTTGAATCTTTCAAAGATCTAGCAGATAGGAAAAGAGAAGTGACGGATCAGGATCTGGAAACTCTTCTTTCGGACAGTAGACGAACGGCTGATGTGCCGACCACTTACGACTTGCAACACGTGCAGGTATCAACTGGTGATCATGGGGTGCCTACTGCCACAGTAAAGATTAAAAATGCCGAGGGTGAGGAGATCACGGACGCTGCTACAGGGACAGGTCCGGTGGATGCGGTATATATGGCAATCAATAGGGTCATAGGGGTAGAAAATAGACTCACAGAATTTCGGGTGGATTCAGTTACGGAAGGCATTGATGCCATTGGCGATGTTACCATCAGGATTGAGTTACAAGGTGATGCTTTTGTAGGGCGTGGAAGTGATACCGACATAATAGTTGCTAGTGCCAAGGCTTATATGAATGCTCTTAACCGCGCTTTGGCTGCAAATCCGAGTGTGGGATGACTATCCGTGAATATTCATCAATATAATAGTTAATATTGGAGCGTTAAATGGTAGCTAAAACCATGTTTGACAAGATATGGGATGCTCATTTGGTCAAGGAAGTGGAAGGGCAGCCTTCCCTTCTTTATATAGATCTTCACCTCGTCCATGAGGTCACCTCCCCGCAAGCTTTCGACGGTTTGAGAATGGCTGGACGTCCAGTTAGAAGACCAGACCTAACAGTGGCAGTGGCTGATCATAACACTCCCACTTGGGATCTCTCGCTTCCCATAAAGGACCCCATAGCAAAACAACAGCTGGATGCATTGGATAAAAATTGTGAAGATTTTGGTGTAACTCTTCATGATAGGTTTAGTCCTTTGCAGGGAATAGTTCATGTTATTGGCCCAGAACAAGGCCATACTCAACCAGGGAAAACCATTGTTTGTGGCGACAGTCACACTTCCACTCACGGAGCTTTTGGTGCGTTTGCTATCGGGATTGGAACGTCGGAAGTTGAACATGTTCTGGCGACTCAAACACTTAGGCAATTCAAGCCCAAAACTATGGAAGTCAGAGTGGAAGGTCCCTTACCTGCCGGAGTATCGGCTAAAGATGTTGTCTTGAGCATAATAGGGGAAATAGGAACGGCTGGTGCGACGGGGCATGTGATTGAATACACAGGAGAAGGGATAACTTCTCTTTCAATGGAAGGTCGCATGACTGTGTGTAATATGAGTATTGAAGCTGGTGCAAGGGCCGGTATGGTAGCGCCTGACCAGATCACCTTTGACTATATGAGAGGAAGAGCGCACGTCCCACATGGCGAAAATTTTGAAAAAGCAATCCATGAATGGAAGGACCTCAAAACCGATGATGGTGCCGAATACGACAAGGTAGTTATTATCAAATCTGAAGACTTAGAGCCTCATGTTAGTTGGGGGACTAATCCTGGAATGGTTCTTCCGATATCTTCCAGTATTCCCAATCCAGAAGACTATCCAGATGCGGGAGAAAGAGAATCGGTAGAAAGAGCTTTAACCTACATGGATCTGGAACCGGGTACCAGGATTAAAGATATTTTGGTAGATCGGATTTTTATAGGTTCATGCACTAACTCTAGAATTGAAGACCTTAGGGCTGCTGCTAGGGTGGCTGAAGGTAAAAAAGTTAGTGAAAGCGTATACGCAATGGTGGTTCCTGGGTCGAATGCAATAAAACGTCAAGCCGAAGACGAAGGCATTGATTTAATTTTAAAAGATGCGGGTTTTGATTGGAGAGAGGCAGGTTGTTCAATGTGTCTTGGTATGAACCCGGACATACTAAATCCAGGAGAGAGATGTGCCTCTACATCCAATAGAAACTTTGAAGGCAGACAGGGCAGAGGAGGGAGGACTCATCTCGTCAGTCCAGAGATGGCTGCCGCAGCTGCGATAGCAGGGCATTTTGTGGATATTCGTGAATGGTAAGCGACGATCAAGGAATAATTTAAAATGGAACCTTTTGTATCTTTAAATGCAAAGTTAGCACCTTTAAATAGGGTTAATGTCGATACCGACCAAATAATTCCTAAGCAATTTTTAAAGCGAGTCGAAAGAACAGGATTTGGTCAGTTCTTGTTTAATGACTGGAGATTCAATTCCGATGGTTCAGAAAACCCAGAATTTATACTTAATCGACAGGAATATGGTGGTGCAGAAATATTAGTAAGTGGCAGGAATTTTGGGTCTGGCTCCTCTAGAGAACATGCACCTTGGGCCTTACAGGATTACGGTTTTAAATGCATAATAGCTCCTAGTTTTGGAGATATATTTTTCAGTAATTGCTTTCAAAATGGAGTGTTGCCGGTGGTTTTACCGGAAGATGTGGTAACCGAAATCATTGCTAATTCTGAAAAAGATCCAGAATATAGAATCAATATTGATTTGGAATCCCAGAGAGTTTGGGACGAGAATGAAGAGGTTGTCGCTGAATTCACTATCGAACCGTTTAGGCGACACTGTCTGTTGAATGGTCTCGATGATATAGGGCTTACACTTGAAGATGAGACCGATATTAGCGACTTTGAATCTGCACGCTCATCTCAGGGTGGGGTTTTGAGTATCTAGTTTACTCCAAAACTATTAGGTAAAACTATCTGAAACCTTTGATTTTATCTGTGATTGAGTGTTGTAATAAATTTAATTCTCTAGAAATTCTGTTTCTAAAATGGGAGCTGTACTCACCGATACCTTTAAATTTTTCGTAACGAGCCCTTAGTCTCTTTCTTTTGGAACTGTTTTGTACTTCAAACAACTGTTGTAGTAATGCCCTTTTGAGCAGTCTAGCAGCCTCATGATGGTCAGTGTGAGCACCTCCTTCAGGTTCAGTCACAATCAAATCAACAATGCCAAGAGACTGGCAATCTGAAGCCGTAAGTTTGAGCGTTTCAGCAACCTCGTTGGCGCGACTTTCATCTCTGTATATAAGGTTAGCCGCTTCTTCCGGGGATATGGCTGAGTAAATTGCATTTTCTAGCATTATTACCTTGTCAGCTATGCCTATTGAAAGGGCCCCTCCGCTTCCACCTTCGCCAATGACTACCGCAATTGTTGGTGAACTTTGGCTGGAAAATAGAGACATGGTTGTCGCTATTGAATGTGCAAGGCCTCTGTTTTCGGCCCCCAAAGTAATATTGGCACCAGGGGTATCAATTAGTGAAATTATTGGTAAGTCAAATTTTTCGGCGATTCTTATGGCTCTTTGTGATTTTCTGAATCCTTCTGGCATTATTCGTAACGCTTCACCTGACACAGGATCTTTGGATCTGTTTTGACCAATCACAACCACGGTTTGGCCACCGATTTGCCCAATTCCGCAACTTATTGCAGGATCGTCCGAATATTGTTTGTCCCCATGAATTTCCAAAAAATTATCCAACATTCTAGCCATGAAATCTAAAGATGTAGGGCGGGAGTTATGCCGTGCCAGTTGAACTGAATGCCATGCCATATTTTTGGCTGGTGCTATAGCTATATCGCCGCTTTTATTCATTCTGTTCAAGGTAAATTCACGCTGTAAAAGATCTAGTATGACAGAAACTATTTCTCGTATCTCTGTTCGTGGTGCAATAGCATCAATCAAACCATGTTCTAGGTGTGTCTCAGAAGTTTGTTGGTCGTATTCAATTTTAGAATTTTCATTTTGGGTTATTCCAACGGGGTTGTACCCCAAGATGGCACCGGGCTCGCCAATTGTGATATCAGCCAAATTACCGAAGCTTGCAAAAGCCTGTCCAGTCGATGGGTTTGAGAAAATTGATATGAACGGCAAGCCTTTGTCATTGTGTTTATTAATGGCCATCGTCGTTTTTGCCATTTGCATAAGTGACAAAACACCTTCATGGATTCTAGAACCACCTCCGGATATGACCGAAACAATAGGTAATTTCTTTTTAGTTGCATTTTCTATGGCTAGGGAAATTTTCTGGCCAGCAGCACAACCCATTGACCCTCCCATGAACCCAAAGTCAAACACTATTATCATGCACTCTATGCCATCAATCGAGCATACACCGGTCAGCACAGCTTCTGTGATTCCTGTCCGCTTTTGATCTTTATAAAAAGTCTCTTTGTAGGAAGCTGAAGGGGTGAATGAAATAGGATCTACAGATATGAGATTTCTGTTAATTTCTTTAAACGATTCGAAATCTACAAGTGATTCAATTCTGTCCTTGGCACTAATACTGTAATGAAACCCACAGGTATGGCAGACCTTGTGTTTTTTGTACATATCAGATTCAAGTAGATCGGTACTACACATCAGACAGTATTTGTTCTCAGCCAGATTTACCTGATCAGAATCATTTCTGTTGAGTAATCTGGACATCATACTGGAGAAGTTACTAACCATAATATATAAATAGTACTTGAGTGGGCAGGTAATATCTAATTTTTATGGTATTGTTGAAATTACGTCCCTTGATTTTGAACCGTCACTGGGTCCGACTATTCCCATATCCTCTAATTCATCCATTAATCGAGCAGCTCTTGGATATCCAATTCGTAATCTTCTCTGAAGAAGAGATGTGGAAAGTTTAGTGTATTTTTGCGCTAAGTCCATCGCTTTTTCGAACAATTCATCTTGACTACTTGCACCACTTTCTGAAGTAACACTTGATGAATCTATGTTGTCATCGCCAATAATGCGGAGGTCAATCTCTTCTTTTCTTCCTTTGGGAGTAGTTGCCCAATGTTGGACAATATCACTGATTTCCTCATCTCCTATGTACACGTTTTGAACCCTAGTAGGCCTTGTAGCATCTATAGGTTGATAAAGCATATCTCCCCGCCCCAGTAGTCGTTCGGCTCCGGTTGTGTCTAGTATCGTTCTTGAATCTATTTGAGATGTGACAGCGAAGCTAATCCTGCTTGGGAAATTAGCTTTTATAAGCCCTGTTATTACATCAACAGAAGGTCGTTGAGTTGCAACTATTAAGTGAATGCCGGTGGCACGCCCTAATTGCGCCAGACGGCAGATAGATTGTTCTACATCAAACGCGGCTGTCATCATCAAATCAGCTAATTCATCTATAGCGACAACTAGGTAGGGCATTTTTGTGCCCCCTTTATCGTTAAAGGAGGATATGTTCCGTACGCCAACTTCTTCCATTCGCCTATATCTATCCATCATCTCTTGGATTAATCCTTTAAGGATTCCGACAACTTTTTCGGTTTCTACTATAACCGGCGTTATTAAATGTGGAATCCCGTTGTAAGGAGTTAATTCCACTCTTTTTGGATCGATCAAAAGCATCTGCATTTCAGAAGGATCTTTTTCCATTATTAGGCCTGATATTATGGCGTTGATACAAACACTTTTACCGCTTCCTGTGGCCCCTGCGATTAATAGGTGAGGCATTTTTGACAGATCAAAAGAAACCTCTTCGCCATCTGATCCTTTACCTAATGCAACTGGCAAAGGGCTTTTTGCAGCCAATGAAGAATAAGTGCTGCTTTTCATTACGTTTTTTAACGCTACCAGGCTTGGGGTTGGGTTTGGCACTTCAATTCCTAAAAGAGATTCCCCCATTACAGGGGTTTCAATTCTGAGGCTGGGAGTTTTCAATGCAAGCGACAAATCCTTCTCGCGCCGGAGTATGTTATCTACACTGACTCTAGTTTTCTCTTCTTGTTGGACCATTAATGGTTTGCCATTTTTGTCTAGTTCTGGTGCGCCGCTTTCGTCCCTAGAACGAACTCTTTTTACTTTTCTGACCCATCCGGGTTGTATTCCGTACATTGTTACTGTCGGGCCAGGTCGGACCTTTTCTACTTCCACTTCAACTTTATATTCGGCAAAAGTGTTCTTAATGATTTCAGAAGTACTACAAATCTCTTCCTTACTGATTCCGCCCTCAGATATACCAGAAAGTAATTTCATCGAAGGTAATTTCCAAGAGTTTGAGCGATGAGTCTTTTTAGGTTCAATCTCATCTGTTTGTCCAAACTCTTCGTTGGCCTGAACTGATTTTGCGGCAGTTATACTTTGTTCGTTGCTACTTGTGTTTGATGATGAAGTTTCATTTGTAGAGGAACTAGACCAGTATTTATTGGATTTTTGGTGGTCTTTAGAAATTGGGGTTGCTGGGATTGTAGTTGATTGATTTGGGTTGGTTTCTGTAATTATTTTATCTTCTTGATCAGTTTGTGGAATATCGCTTTTGTAAAAGCCTTCAATAGATACATTTGATGCTGAAATATAACTAGAAAGTAAATTCGCGCTACTCGGTTGATAATCGGTTTTAATTTGATTATGACTGTAAGCTTGAGTGTCCAATGCTGGTGAAGTCTGTGGCTCTCTGTCTACAGACGGATTTATTATGGAGCTTTCTTTAATGTGAGGGGTAAGGACTTCGGGAGGCATCTTTACGTAACTATCTGAATGCGAGCTTTCTGGGTTTTTCGAAAGTTTTTTGTTCAACAAATTGATATACACAGCTCGCAATGCCAATCCCAATATCCAGAATGTCATCATGAATAGTTGCCATGATTTTGTAGATATTGATGGTTTGATTATTGATGAGCCTGCATACGCAATAACTATTATTCTTAACCATCCCATTAAGTTGGTCTCACCAAAAATATATAGACCAATAGTCCCGCCTATTGATCCACTTCCCATGTTGGCTATGGAATCAAAATCTGTGAAATATATATTACTGATTGCACCCCAGATAGCTGTAGTAATTAGCAAAGCACCAGCAATCTTTCTGGCACTGGCTAAGCTGATTTGGTTTATTTTTTGCAAACCGAAAAAAATCGCAATGGTTATTAACCATAGGCAAGGCAGTAGTATTCCAAGACCGGTCCAATTTACGAAAGAATACATCGGTTGGACAATGAAATTGGGTAATGTACCGGCCCAAAAAGTAGTGATGATTATTGGTAAACAGAATGAAGCAGCAATTCCTATCCATAAAATTGCCGCAGTAGTGTTAATAGGAGAGTTCGGTTCGTTGTTTGTAGTATGTTCGTTCATACCGTACCTGTACAGTGTGTTTAAACAGGAAGGATCAATTAATACATTTACAACAGTCTAGTAAAACTGGGTATGTTTGTACTAGCAAAGTTTGCACTGAATTATTGTGGCTTTGCCTGAGGCTAATCTTTGAGATAGGTTGTGCCAGAAGGTACTTTTGTTCCTAAAGAGGCTTTTTCTTCCTTAATTTCTACTGTACAACCGTCTTCGATTAAAAATATATTTTGAGCTGCTACTCCACTGTTTTCAGCAAGTTTTGCATGTGCCACCAAGTGTCTAGTTTCACCATGGATTGGTATGAAATATTTAGGGTTAACCAAATTTATCATGCGCTGAAGGTCGTTTCGGCTACCATGACCATGGACGTGTACTAAAGAAATGTTCTGATATACGACGTCACCACCCTGCCTAAATATATTATTTATCATGTGAGAATACCTGACTTCATTTCCAGGTATGGGGGAGGAAGATATAACCACAGTGTCACCTCTTTGGATCTGCACGTCGTTATGCCGCATAGTAGAAATCAATCCCATTGCCGAGTTAACTTCTCCCTGGGCCCCAGTTGTTATTAGTACAATTTCATCGTCATTCAAATTTGTCGATTCTTTCAAACTAATTACAGTGCTTTTTGGGTCAAGAACGTAACCTGCATCCAATGCAAAATTAAGATTTCTTATCATGCTGCGACCTACCACAACTACTTTTCGATTTAATTTAGAGGAAATGTTTATAACCTGCTGGACTCGAGACAATAATGAAGAAAATGTTGCAATTAATACTCTACCTTGAGCATTTTTAATAATCACTTCTAGATTTGCGTTTAAAACGGATTCTGAATCCGTGTACCCTGGTTTTTCAGCGTAGGTGGAATCTGAGCATAATATTAGATTCTTTTTGGAAGATAGGCTTGACAGATATTTTGTATTTATAGGATCCCCAATAGTTGGCTTATCGTCAAATTTAAAATCCCCCGTATGAACTAATGAAGCCACTTCTGTTTTAATTAAGATGCCTGCTGAATCTGGAATTGAATGACAGACTGGAAAGAATTGGAATTCAAATTCACCTAATTTATAGGACTCGTAAAAATTGACTCTAAATAAGTTATGCCTGTTTTTCCCCCCCAGTTTGAAATCTATAAAATTCTTCGTTAGAGGAGTCGAATATACGGGTACTTGGAATTGATTTAAAAAATATGGAAGTCCTCCTATGTGATCCTCGTGGCCATGTGTGATCAAGACTGCTTGGATCATGTCTTTTTTGTCTGACAAATATTTGGTGTCAGCTACTCCGAAACCAGGGGTTGTATTTATTTCAGAAGGGAAAGCGATTCCAGCATCAATTACCAAAATTTGATCGTTGTATTCAACAACCATCATGTTTTTGCCGATTTCGCCTAGGCCACCTAAAGGTATTATTTTCATTGGAAGGTTGTTCAATATGCTATTCAAATAAATTTAATTGGGTGTTTGGCTGCGTTTGAATGTTAGATAAACTTGTATTGTCTTTTTCCGCCAGCAGAGTAGTAATTTTCTGGAAATCTTGTATTAATTTTGGCTTTAAGCTTGGGTTGTATAAAGCTGCGGCCGGATGATAAACGGGAAGAATCTTAATACCTTTCCAATCTCTTACAATCCCTCTTGATTCACTTAGCGTTACTTGTGGAAAAAATTTGGCAAATGAAAATCGCCCTAAGGTAACTATTACCGATGGGTCAACTAGTGAGATTTGGAGATCGAGATATGGCTGGCACGCAGAAATCTCCGATAATTGAGGGTCTCTGTTACTAGGAGGTCTGCATTTGAGCATATTTGTGATGTATACCTTGGACCTTTCTATACCTGATCTCATTAATAGTTCATCTAAAAGGCTTCCTGCTCTTCCTGCAAATGGCTTTCCAGTTTTGTCTTCGTTAGAGCCGGGAGCTTCGCCTATTAGCATGATATTGGCATTGTAATTACCGTCGCCAGGGACTGTTAGATTCCTTGTTTTTGCCAAATCACATTTTGTACATTGGGAAATGTTAATTTCTAGTTCAGATATTGTGTTTGGTTCGAAATTAGGCAATTGAGTAATTCCATCCGTCGATATTTTGAAGCGCCTCTTATGTTAACTTATATATTAAATACATTGGTGTAGTTAAAGTCAGATTTGGAAAGTCGCCTCATTGCTTTACTAATTATATTCATATGAAAAAATCAGGAATACTTGGGTACCCGTTAGGCCATTCTATATCGCCTTATTTTCAAAACGCAGCTTTTATAAATTTAGGAATAGAAGCTACATATGAAGCTTGGCCCGTTGATCCTGTTCAACTACCTAAAAGAATTCAAGCTCTAAGGGAACCAGATGTTATGGGTGCCAATGTAACCATCCCATACAAAGAGTTAGTGATACCTCTGCTGGATGAAATAGATGATTGGGCACTAAAAATTGGTTCAGTGAACACCATAGTTAACCAATCTGGGATTTTGGTCGGCTACAACACTGATGCCACGGGATTTCTCAGAGCGATCTCAGAATATGGAAACTATGAGCCATCTGGGAAGGATGTTTTATTGATAGGTGCCGGAGGCGCTGCTAGAGCTGCGGCACACGCGTTTATGGAATCAAAGGTAAATACCCTGTGGATAGCTAATAGGACTTATGATAGAGCAAAGCGATTGGCTGACGAATTTTTGGAGAATGGAAAGGTTAAACCAATAGGGTTGGATGACCCAGAGTTTAGAAAATCTGCATCTTCAGTATCTTTAATTGTTAACTCTACATCTTTAGGTATGAAACATACCTTGGATTCTCATATTGATCCGTTGGAAGGGTTTAGTATTGAAAACTCCACTTTGATCAACGATATGGTGTACAACCCACTTGATACTCCCATGTTGATAAATGCAAAAAACAGGGGAGTTAGGACATTAAGTGGGTTGCCTATGCTTGTTTTGCAAGGAGCTGCATCTTTTGAACTCTGGACTAGTAAGCAGGCTCCAGTTGACGTTATGTTTTCTTCCGCTCGGAAAGCATTGATAGCTCAATCTGACTGAGCAGCTTGATCCTTTAAGGATTGTAGTTTTATCAATGCCTCCAAAGGAGTCATGTCATCCACATTGATATTCGCTAGTTCTTCATGAAGCCAACTTTTGTTTGAAAACATTTGAGTCTGGAATGATTTCTCAACTTTTTCGCCCAATATGGAATTACGTGAGTATTTGTCATTTTCCAACATAGTAAGTATTTCCCGAGCTCTTGACACAATTTTAAGGGGGAGACCAGCTAATTTGGCTACGTGTATTCCGTAACTTTTATCCGCCCCTCCTGGTATTAATTGCCTTAAGAAAGTCACTTCTCCATTTACATCAGAAATGGATACGTGCAAATTAGTTATCCTTTTTAAATAGTTAGATAATTCAGTCATTTCATGATAATGGGTGGCGAAAAGGGTTTTGCAACTTACAGAGTTTTCTTCATGAATAAACTCTGCAACGGCTTGAGCAATTGCCAATCCATCATAGGTACTCGTACCGCGTCCTATCTCGTCTAATATGATCAAAGATTTACTTGTTGCCTGGTTCAATATGTATGCTGTTTCCAACATTTCGACCATAAAAGTTGACTGACCTTTAGTCAAATCGTCCTGAAGGCCAACTCTAGTAAATATCCTATCCACGATCCCGATTGTGGCTGATTCAGCTGGGATAAAGCTACCAATCTGTGCTAGTAAGGTTAAGATTCCTACCTGTCTAAGATAGGTTGATTTACCAGACATATTAGGACCCGTTATTAGTAATATTTGGTCTTTTGTATTCGACAGATTCGCGTCATTGGGTACAAATTCTCCAGGGCCAACAATTTGTTCTATAACAGGATGTCTGCCGGATTTGATGTCAATGGTGTCGGAATCATTAAGGTAAGGCTTGATATAGTTTCGTTCTGTGGCAACTTTTGCCATTGAATAAAAGACGTCCATTAAGGAGATAGCATAGGAAGTTTTTAGTAATGACTCTAGATGAGAAGATATATCTATACAAATTTGGTCAAACAGTTTTTTTTCGGTGTCTTCTATTTTGGAATTTGTGCTAAGTATGATCGATTCATACTCTTTGATTTCTGGTGTGACGTATCTTTCTCCACCAACCAGAGTCTGTCGCCGTATATAGTGTGGAGGTACCTGGTCAATGTAGGATTTGCTAACCTCAATGTAATATCCAAAAACTCTGTTGTAACCAATTTTTAATGATTTGATGCCTGTTTTTTCCTTCTCACGGGATTCTATGTTCGCCATTTTAATTTTGGCTTTAGATGATTCCGTTTTCAGAGAATCCAATGTCTTTGAAAAACCGGGTTTGATTGTTTTTCCTTCTCCCACTAATGCTGGTGTTTGCAATTCGATGGAATTTTTTATCAATTCGTATGTTTCAGTGTTATCACTAAATTCGTCCATCACCCATGCAATGTCATGCACGTCATTACTTTGTGAAGCTAGATTAATAAGATCAGGAACCATTTCTAAACTGTTTCCTAATCCTACCAAGTCCCTTGGCCCAGCAGTTCTCATTTTTATCTTGGTGGTCAAGCGTTCAATGTCAGAAATATTTTTTAGAAGCGCTGATATTTCACCTTGTCGTACTGATCCTCGCATGAACCATTCAACGGCCTTTTGTCTATTCTGGAGTAAGGCTAAATCTAATAACGGTTGACCCAACCATTTGCGGAGCAATCTTCCTCCCATTGGGGTCTCGGTTTTATCCAATATTGAAAACAGCGATGACTCTTGAGATTCGTTTCTCCCAGTAGCAAAAATTTCCAGATTCCGACTTGTTTGATGGTCAAGGGCCATAAATGGTTTTGTGGAATAGGTCCTCAAAGTAGGAATGCTTTCTAGGGCTAAAATTTGATGTTTCTTTAAATATTCAATTATTTGGGCTGCAGCTTGAGTCGCTAAAGATAGGTCTTTGCAACCGAAGGCTTCTAGAGAAGCAACTTCAAAATTTTGTTTGATTATTTTTTCAGAATTGGATCTTGTGAAAAAACCTTTATCCAGCAAAGTCACATAAACATCAATGCGGCTCAGGAATTGTTCTGGCAATGGCTCCGATACTATTAATTCTGTGGGATTTATTCTATTTATTTCTGCTGCTAACTCATCAATTGGTAGTTCTGTGGTTAGGAACTCCGTAGTGGTTATATCGACATATGAAATTCCAGCATACTTATCCTGCATCACGACAGAAACCAAATAATTATTTAAGTTCCTCTCTAGAAGTTGATCTTCCACAACGGTGCCGGGTGTCACGATTCGAACAACTTCTCTATCGACAATTCCTTTAGACTCACTTGGGTCGCTAGTTTGTTCACAAATAGCGATGCGGTGACCCTTTGAAATCAGCTTAGATAGATATCCATCAAGTGAATGATATGGGATGCCAGCCAGCGGTATTTTTTCTCCCTTTCCCATTTCTCGAGAGGTCAGAGCTATTTCAAGATCCTTTGCTACCACTTTGGCATCATCATCAAAAGTTTCGTAGAAATCGCCCATTCTGAACAGCAAAATATCGTTAGGGTGATTTGATTTAATATCCAAATATTGTTGTCGAGCTGGGGTCGCCATTAAGCATAGGTCCAAAACGTGATTAATAGCATTGTAACCAAAATAGAAAAGTAATTGTATTTACATGTTTAAAAATACAATTTGATAATTGGTATTAAATAAAATTAATCGTCTTTCCAGAATCGCTCTTCAAGAAATTCATATCCGTCGACAGTTACTTTTTCCTTTACGTCCTCAATCATGCCTGGATGCCCACATGCGTAGATCATAGTGTCTTCGTTGGTTAAATTGAACTCGTCAAGTTTATCTTTGACTATGTTATTCACCCTACCGGTATCTCCAGACCAGGTAGAATTTTTGGCTTCACCAGGACGGCTGATCGTTGGTACAAAGGTGACGAGAGAAGGATTTTCCTCACTTAAGTTTTCAAATTCCTTATCGTAAACAAATTCATCTGTATAACTGGCTCCTTCTAGTACGTAGAAATGATGGCCACTTTTACCATGTTCAATATAATCCCTGAGGAAACTGACATAGGGAACGACTCCTGTTACCGTCGAAACTAGAAATTGATTTTTCATCTCATCCTTGAACGTGAATATTCCTTTAGCACGAGGACGTATTGTTACTTTGTCCCCTTCATGAAGGTCCCATAGCATTGGTGTAAGTACACCGCCTTCAGCAACGGGGACTAGCTCTATGAAAAGTTCTATTAGTTCTTCATGAGGTGCGGATGCTATTGAATAGGCTCTTTCAACACCGTCATGCCCTATCGTGCAATATTGACCTGGTTTGAAGGTGTAGTCTTCAGGTTTTTCAAGCCACATTAAAGATAAATCTTCAGTTTGATCTTCTCTCCGAACTATTTTAATTTCTTGTAATGGCGCTTTTTGAGGGAATTTTCTAGTTGTCATATTTACTCCTGTCTTTCTCTATAGGGTCTCACTTAAACTTTTTCGACCCTCACTTTACAAAGTCTGAGATTTTCAATTTTAGACATAGGATCTGGCTCTGTACTTTTATTAAGAGATTCTATTAAGGAACCAAATAGAGTGGTGGTGGCCACCATTCCTGAATGTAGACCATTGAGATGAGCATTGCCGATTAGTTCAAAGTTTTCCCCCAATATTTTAACTGCATCGCCCTCTGAAATACCTGCTTGCTCAGCATCCCCACTATTCATTTCAATGACTTCAGTTCTTGTTATGCTGTTTTGATCATTCTCAGTCACAATGCCTGCGTCTCTATCAGCGTCGAACAAAACTCTGCCCGGCGCAAAGATTAGGGGATATTGTTCATTGACCTCAATTCCCTCATTTTGGGTGAATTCAAGAGGTGACAAAAGGTAGTCTTTTTGGGGTTCAATTTTTCTCATCTGTCCTGCCGTTCCAAGTTTTTCAACCCGAATATTTTTGTAGGACTCTACTTCTCCAGTTATCTCTGTCAGAATCTCGTCAGAGGAAGAATAGGAAAGTTCATTTGATCCCAATCTTCCTGCCAGTTGGGACAATATTCTCCAATCTTCATCCTCATCTCCGGCAGGTCCTATAGCTGCTCTGAGCCTGTGAACTCTCCCTTCCATATTTGTGTAAGTGCCTTTTTTTTCTGCGAAGACGGCTGAAGGTAGGACAACATCTGCCATTTTTGTTATGTCGCTTTCGAAACTTTCATGAACGATTAAAAGCTCTAAGCTTTTTATATTTTCCAAAAACTCCTCTCGATCTGGGTTGTTGTGGAAAAGTTCATCACCAATCAGGTGCAAAGCTTTTACCTTTCCAGACGAACAGGCGTTTGATATTTCGTCTAGGTTTAAACCTGCAGCGTCCACAGGTCTGTGCCCAGGTAAAAAGTCGGGGACGCAGCCCATATCTTTTGACCCCTGCTGATTGGCACCACCATAGAGAGGGTATATACCACTAGATTTGTTTCCTATATTTCCGGTAACAAGAGCTAGATCTACAAGTGATTTAACGGTGCGATCTACATGCTCTTCAGAGACAGTTTCCAAACCATACAGTATTGATGAGGATTCTGATTTCCCAAATAATTGGGCTAACTCAACTATTTCTTCTTGAGGGATTCCAGTTTCAGCACTCACTTTTACTAGGTCAAAGTTCCAGAGAGAATTGCGAAATTCATCATAGCCCTCACAATGTTCTGTAGCGAAGTCGTGGTCTTCTAACGATTGGTCTAGGATGCTTCGAAGCATCCCACCAATAAGGTTGGATTCTGAATTAACAAGAGGGCGAATCCATTTTGTAGCATACCGAGTAAGTTCAGTTTCTCTTTGGTCGATGACTATTAGCTTTGCCCCTTTTGCTATGGCCTGTTTTATGGGTACTGAAGCAACGTTTTGTTCTTCTGTGATGTTGGCTGATACGAGGAGTATCACTTCTGAGTTCAGTAGATTCCATATGGTGTTGGTAGCAGAGTCGTCACCGATGGAACTTTGTAGAGCTGACACTAACTTAGGTCTTGAATTCGATGAAACATTTATGTTGTTCGACTTCATTACTCTTCGTACAAATTTTTGAGCGGTATAGTTATCCTCATTAGTTCCTTTTGACGAACTAATTAAGGCATAATCATCGCTTGTATAGCCGCTGAGCTTTTCAGACAGAAAATCCAAAGCTTCAGGCCAAGTAACTTCTTCGAGGTCTGAATTTCTACGAATCATAGGTTTTTTTAGTTTGTTTTTTTTGTTAACAAAGTCCAACCCGAATTTTCCTTTGAAACAAGCCATACCCATATTCGCTTCAGCTTGGCGGTTTGGTATAGATCGAACCACCTTATTTCTTTTATTGACATCGAGATCCAATTGACATCCGACTGGGCAATGAGGGCAGGTGGTTGAGACTTGTTCTACCGCTTTGTCCCATTTATATTCTCTCTCCACAATTGCTCCTGTGGGACAGACATCTATGCACGCGCCGCAGAATTCGCACCCGGATTCGAGCAGGGAAGTACCTGCTGCTGTACCGATTATGCTTCTACCAGAACGGTCTTTAAGGGTAATGGCACTGTCTCCTCTGACCTCGTCACATGCCCTAACACATCTGGAGCATACTATGCATAAGTTCATGTCCATATCCCAAAAAGGATCTTTTACTTCTAACGGGAGATGCCGATTGTTATATGTGAGAGGAGTGGTAAGCTCCATTTCCATATACCTTACCGTGTCTTTTAATTCGCACCTTTCATTTTTGGGGCAGGTTACACATCGGTCGTTAACTGAAACATGACGGAGACAAACATCAGTTGGCCCACAAAGGTCTATTCTGTGACAATTAAGGCAACCATGAGGATGTTCAGATATGAGCAGTTCCATAATTCCTTTTCGAAGCCCAACGGTATCCTCTGAATTTGTTTCGACTCTCATGCCTTCAGATACTGGGGTTGTGCACGAGGCTGGACTGCCAGGCAGGGCTCGATAGGTGCCGTCTGGAGTAGGTGATTCTGCCTTTACCACGCACATTCTGCAAGCCCCATAAGGTTTCATTCCCGGGTAGTAGCATAGATAGGGTATGTACATTCCATTATCCATCGCAGCTTGTATTATCATGCTGCCTGGCTCTGCTTGGACTTCTACTCCGTCTATTGTGAGGTTAACCTTATCTGACATATTACTCTCCAATTACGTGGTCAGTAGCATACGGTCGGGTATTTTTGGGAACGATTTTTGAACGATCACAACTGCCTGTGGGGCATCTGTCTTCTTCGATATGCAATCTGAAATCTTCTTCAAAATGAGTGATAGCAGATCGGATGGGCCCAAAACCTAATTGGCCATGTCCGCAAAGTGAACCAGCTTCCATCGTGCCACCGACGCTTTTCATTAGATCCATATCACCTGGTTTACTTTCGTAATTAGCTATCCTTTCTACAATTTCTAGTAAATGTTCCATCCCCAATCTGCATGGAAAGCATTTTCCACAAGATTCAAATTGGCAGAAGGCGACCAGTACCCTAGTCAAATCGACAGCACAAACCCTATCGCTTCCAACAATTATTCCTCCAGATCCAAATATAGCCCCAGCGCTTCTCATCTCGTCGAAATCTATATGAATGTCTTTGCTATCTGGGCCTAAGACTCCCCCTAATGGACCTCCTGTCTGCAGGAGTTTTAGTTGGCCGTCGTTACTCACACCACCTCCCAAGTCATCTATAACTTCTCCAAGGGTCAATCCCATAGGGACTTCATAGAGACCAGGCCTATTTACATCTCCACTTAAACACACTATTGCGGTACCTGTGCTTTGGTTGACGCCGATGGAAGAAAACCAGTCTGCTCCCCTTGAAATTATTTCAGGAGCATATGACAGAGACTTGACATTGTTAATATTACTTGGTTTCCCCCAGACTCCAAATGCTGCAGGAAATGGCGGCCTGTATCTGGGCATAGATCTTTTACCTTCTACGGCTTCCATTAGAGCTGTTTCTTCCCCAGCAACATAAGATTCACCAGTTAGAGCCACCTCTATGTCGAAGCTAAAATCTGTTCCTAAGATATTTTCCCCTAGAAGACCTGATTCATAAGCTTGTTCAATAGCTTTTTCAGTTCTATTAATTGGTCCATCATGTCCATGCCTGATAAAAACTACCCCATTGGAGGCTCCAGTGGCATATCCAGCAATAGCGAGCCCTTCCAACAAGGTGTGTGGATCGCTCTCTAATATTCCTTTGTCATTATAGGCACCAGGATCTCCTTCTTCGCAATTGCATAGGATGTATTTGGTTGGGCCTGGAGATCCGACTAAGAAACTCCATTTAACACCTGTTGGGAATGCAGCTCCCCCTCTTCCTCTAAGGCCTGAGTTTTTTACCTCGTCGATAACATCTGTGGGAGACATATTGGACAGAGCCTTATTTAGCCCGCTATACCCACCATTCGCTATGTATTGGTTTATGTCATATGGTGACGTGTGTCCGGCATTTCTTAGTGCTATTCTGTTTTGTAGCCTCATGCCTGGCATTGATTCAAGAGAAGCCTCATCGTCTTGCGGACCTTCTTCTCCTAAATACCCGAAAACTTTTTCTTTTGGATATCCATCAGAAACCAAATACTCGTCAATTATTTGGCTAATATCTTCAGGTCCTACATTGTTGAAGAAAAGTCTTGATTTACCCGGCTTTTTTATGTCTACAAGGGGCTCTGCATAACAAAGGCCTAGGCATCCAACTTCCTGTACATTGGCTTCTATTCCCTTTGTTTCCATGTATTCTTTGAGGGTTTCCAGTACCCTGAAAGCACCAGCTGCGTGTCCGCACATGGCTGTGCCGATTCTAATCAAAGGGACTCTGCCATTGGTCATTTCATCCCATTCAGTTTTGGCTTTAGAGGCAATTTCTTGGTAATTCATTAGCTACTCTGGCCTGTCAGTGGGTTGTTTTGTTTTGATCAAGATCGCCTAATAATTTCTCTGCCATGTCTGAATCAACGTTTCCGTATAATTCATGATCAAGACTCAAAACTGGAGCCTGTGAACAAGCCCCAAGGCATGTATTGAAACGGAATGAGACTTTGCCATCTTCGGTGTCACCTTCTGAAACCAAACCTAGTTTGGCGAGAACTATCTCCAATATTTCAGTAGACCCTTTTAGGTGGCAGGTGGGTCCCCAGCAAACTTCGACTG
This sequence comes from SAR202 cluster bacterium, assembly GCA_008373095.1. Taxonomy (GTDB): domain Bacteria; phylum Chloroflexota; class Dehalococcoidia; order Lucifugimonadales; family UBA826; genus UBA11996. The sequence goes on from RQOP01000036.1 coordinate 23,438, forward strand.
AATGTTCTCCTGGCGGCGTGAATCTGAAATTAGGGTAGAAAGAGGCAACACCAAATACAGAATTAATTGAGGTGTTGGAGTGAACCGCGACCTCTTCTATTGCTTCTTCAGGGATGTAACCTATTGAGTCCTGAATTGCCAGCAAAGATGATAGTACAGTGACTGTAGGCCGTTTTTGAGAATCAATGGCCTCTTTAATGCTAGTCCTGAGATTGTCTTTTTCAGTTGTCAAAGACGCCTATCCTGATCTTTGTAAAAATTGTCACAAGCATATCATAGGGGCCTTCCTAGGACAATTCATTTGATTTTGAGATTTTGCAACGCTAAAGCGGCCATTTTCCTACCCATACCAACACTGTAATTTGTGCCTCTATCCTGAGGGTACACCTGCGAGGTGTTTGCTAGGTAAAGATTTTGTATCCCAGTTTCATGTTCCGGTATATTTATGCTGTAGTTTGTATCTACCACCGGTTGGGCATTAGGTATTTTGTAATGGTGATATTCCTTTACCCATTCGCGTTTGAAATTCGGGTTTATTTTTTTTAAATGGGGAAGGTAGGTATTCAACAATTCCTCGCCACCCATTTTGTACATAAGGTCGGTTTCCGCCAAATAGTTTGATAAATAGACTATATGGTTGTCCCCATAGATTTCTGATCCTACCAAGTTGGTATGTTCAATTACTCCTATGAATGGAATAGATCTATCAGCTATGTTTAGCCAATACACATCGGACAGTGGACGATCCATTATAAGTATGATTAATACCGCAGCCATGTAGTTTACATTTGCAAGCTTACTCCTATATTTTTCTGAAAGACCTTCCGTGATCGTGTTAAAAATGTGCGAAGGAGTGGACGATATGACAGCGTCGAAAACCTCTTCAGATTCTTGTTGGCCGATTGACATTGAAATATGGCCAGAATCCAACCCTTTTATTCTGTTAATTCGGGTGGCCAAAAATATTTCAGTCGCGTTGTTCTCACAGGACTCAGCTAATTTTCGGAATAGCTGAGAGAAACTTCCTCTCGGGTAACCCAAGACCTCCTTTGCAAACAGATTTCTTCTAGATGCAAATCGTGTGGTCATTTTCCCCCATATCCACGCCATACTTATTTTATCGTGGTTTTCTTCTCCAAACTTGCCCCGTAGCATTGGTTGCCAAAATGAATCATATATTTCCTGATTAGTGTTTTGGATTAACCATTCTTTTGCAGATATGGACTCAAGTTTTTGCCAATCTTTTATGTACCTTATTTTCAATGATGATAGCCCCATTTTCACTCTATTTAGCAAACTTAGTGGGCTAAACTTCATCAGGTCCAATGGGGTAAGAAAGCTATATATGTGACCGTCCTGATATGTTCCTACACTCGATGGGAACCATTCGATAATTTCGTGCAGGCCCATCTCATTTATTAACGATAGGATGTCTTCGTCATTTGTGAACCAATGATGATATCCTTTTTCAAGTTCAGTTCCTGCAACTTCAAAAGTAGAAGCATGTCCACCAATGAAATCAGAAGACTCAAAAATTTTAACTTCATGACCTTTACTTGAAAGATCATAGGCTGCTGCTAATCCCGTGGCTCCAGCTCCTATAATCCCAAATTTCATGTGTTCCCTTTTTGATTATTTGGTTTAGTTTATACCTGACGCCGAAGTTTTCTCATTGAGAGACCATCATTCCATAGAAACAGCTGGCCTAACAAGACAATTGGAAGTATAAGGCACAAATGAGTGAGGGCGGCAAAGGCTGCAGCTTCGGATCTGGAAACTCGCACTGTTTCAATTACTATAAGACTTTCACGCGCTAATAACTCAAATAAACCAATTCCGCCTGGCAGTGATGGAATCGATGCTCCTATGTTAGTTATGGCGGTAATGCTTGCGGCTGAGGCAAATACATGGAAAACGCTAGTACCGTTTGGGATTATATTTAGACTGATCAAAACAGAGTGAAATAGGACTGCTTCAAGTATCCATATAGGTAAGGATAAAATTAAAGCTCTGCATGTGATCTTCCAGCTAGTCAAAGAATTCAGTCCGCTGATTAAATCTTCAGTAAATTGATCAACCTTTGATGCCAGACTATTTGGTAGACGGGAAGTTAATTTGTTGAAGATAGCTAAGGCTTTTTGCGTATTTACTGCGATTGCTGTTAAAAGAAGGAATACTATTGCAAATGGTAAAGTGAAAAGTGCAACCAAAATAGACCCGTTTATTTTGGTGATATCAGCCAATCTTGAGAAAATTTCGTCAAATGGCACAAATACAGAGGACCCAATGAGGATTGCAATAAGAGCCAAACCATCCATGATTCGTTCGATAAATATTGTGCTCAGAGCGGTCGCTGTTGAAACTTCCTCTTTGTTTTTGAGGTAATACCCTCTCACCAGTTCTCCCAACCGAAATGGAAGTATGTTGTTTGCCATATATCCTATTACCACGATCGGAAACAATGTTCCGACATTGATAATTTTTATCCGGCTTAGGAGCACCTGCCATCTCAATGTGCGGAACCAAACTCCGATAAAGTAGGCTACTATTCCGGGGACGAGGACCAGATAATTTGCACTGAGAAACGTGTGCCACATTTCTCTGAGATCAGTAGTAAATGCGAATATTAGTAGTAGTATTACTCCCGATATCAGCAATAATGAAGATCTTTTCAAACCCCGTCCTTATTGGTATTAGCTAGGATGAATACTATTTTCTGTAAATATCTGCGCCAAAATTTATTTTTGGGAAATCTTTCTTAGTATAAAGATATGCATCTTCACTTCCGATGCTTTCGCCGACACCTTTTCGGAATAACCAGTATTCAAGGTAGGTATTCCAATGCCTTGTATCCACTAATTTATTGATAAGACTTAATGTATTAAGGTCCCTGTATGTGTGTTCGGGAAACCACCATCTGTGAGGTATTCTAATGGGAGCAGTGTAATCCTTGGATAAAGCCCTATCTGCCGCGAGATGATTTGATGAATGGACGATCACCATTGCTGCTTGATTATGTGGGTTATATGACTCAGGATTTAGTTTAGGATACAGCACATTTTTATGGTTTCTCAGGTACCAGGACCACGGCCAAGTGAATCCATTAGTTTGATCTATAACAAATAAGTCGCTATCCCCAGATTTGTCTAAAGAGTAATTTTCTTGAATAGTGTTGTGTAATAGATGTACATCCGGTGAGGTCTGAGTATAAACTAGCATTTCAACCGGTATATCCGAATGCACATAGTTTGTATAAATGGTTGTCCTTATTGTTAGTAATAGGAAAAGAGTGGCAGCGCCAGCAAACAAAAAAATAAGTGCTCCGTTTTTCCCTAAATTCTTGTAATTTTTCACCGCGCATATAGAAGTTGAAAGAATACATAAAATCATTGCTAAGGCGATGGTAATTCTTAATCCTTGCTCTAGCCCAGAAGAGTACTTTGAAACAAACAAAATTAAAGCGAAAACCAAAGCAGGTATTATAAATATAATAAATTGATACATGGTAGGTTTGCCCATTAAAAGGATCCTACTAACTAAATCACCTATAAATTTTCCACCAAGCACTATCATCGGCAATGCTATATTCACTAGAAGCCATGGCATTTTTTCACTAGCAACGGTGTATATAAATAGCGTTGTTATCATCCAATACAGAAGGAACAGATTGAATTTTTCCCGGGACTTTATGTAATAAAAGGTCGCAAGGGTGGTAAAGATAGCTGGTAAATATTCGTAGATTGGGATAAGAAATAGATAATATTGTGTTGGTTGTCCTCCTCTTCCCTCACCTTGCTGTACTATCCAGTACCCGAGCGATTGCCATATTCCCGACTGAACGCCTCCAGTAATGTTTGTAAACATAGTGGTGTAGGCCATTAGCCATATTGCATAAAAAATTAACGCGCATTTAAACCAACTTTTCCAATGCCATTTGTATCCCATATAGGCCGAGGTCATCAGTAATCCGATCACAATTAAAAAAGCCAGTACTTTCCCACCGTGTGACGGCATACCAATGTTAGTAGTTCCTTCTCCCGATGCTAAAACCATATTCGACCATTCTAAGAATATGGTGTTTTGAAAAATACTTGCGAAAGCAGACCATTGGGGTAGAGTCAGTGAAATTAGTATGATCAGGAGGGTAAAGGGTCTGCTATACGGCTGGGTGTAAAAACAATCTTTTATTGTTCTCGATATCTTCACTGCATAAAACCATGCAAAGTTTGGATAGGATAGGGATTTTGCCTCAGAATCAGAAATTGAGTTTTTAAACGCATCATAGATAGTTAATGCAGTCAAATATAACCCTAGTGTTCCTACGACTAAATAAGCACTTTCTTTTGTTGAAAAACTTAATGCAAGAAGGGCAGATATAACGTAAAGATATCTTTTGTGCCCATACAACAAATATTTCCATATGGCTAAGACAAGTCCAAGAGTAAATACAGCCATAAGAATATCGTTTCTGGCAAACCTGCTGAAGTAAACCATCGTAGGGGATATGGTCAATAGAATCGATACAGAGATGGCTCCATATCTCCCCAATAAATCTTTTATGAAAATAGGCAATATGACTAAAATGCTTCCAGCAATGACATAGAGAAGTCGGGAAGTTGTGTCTGTGTCCCCAAAAATGAAAAAAATTAATGATGTTAATTCCATCTGTAGTGGGCCGTGGAGCATGGGATTGTGTATAAGTCCCGATCCTTGGAATAATTCCCACGAATAATAGGCATGCAGACTCTCATCATGATGCATGGCCCTGCTCGCCAAATCATAGGACCTCAGAAAAATAGCGACGACAACGATGCTGCTATATATAGCCCATTCTAATCGTAATGGGTTTGGAAAGTGCCTAGATCTAGCGGTTTTTAAAGAATGTTTCAATGCTCTATTTCAATAATCCTTATGTTGTCCATGCTGCCGAAGACCAAAGTTCCCATAGATCCGAATTTGACTAATTGATTATTGGTATATTGATTTAATTCTTGTCTGCCAATGTAAACAAAATCTATTTCGTATTTATATAAAAGGGATTTTGCCTGGTCTATATTCGTTGTTGAGTAAATGATTTCTACGTCAGTGGCTCTTTGGTATATCTCAGGATTAGAATTTCTCCATTGGTTTTGGTGTCCTGGCCAGTTGACTATATTAGCGATTCCTGTATTTCTTGATATGAATCCTGATCCATCCCATTCTCCAACAGATTCTAAGATTCCTTGATTGATGTCTATATTGCTCTTTGCAAATTTGAGTGCTGACAACTCAGATTCTTTTAGACCTGAATCAGAGTCTCTGAAACCTGAAATATTAGATTCGCTAATTTTGGTCATGGCAGCAGCGGGGCTGTAGTAAAAGGCACATATGAGCATTAGGCAAGCTATAAGAGTGTACAGATACTTGAAGAATTTGGGCGTGCGTATACTTCCTTTTGTCCACTGGTAAATGGAATAGGCTGAACATATTGATAAGAAAATCCATACTGGATAATGTAGTTTAAAGACCGTATTCATTCGATTTCCATATACGTCACCAATGTAAAAAAGTTCTGGTACCAATATCAAAAGCATAGATATAGAAAAAATCGATAAAATTAGATTTCTGTGCGATAAGCCTTCTCGCCGGACTAAATTCAATAGAGTGAGATTAGATATAAGACAGAGAATTGTTACTGGTATGGCAAAGCTGAACATACTGTTAGCTTCCAAACCTATATTTGATGCAGGTATCAAGAATCGGATTAACCAAGGCATACCGGCTATAGCAAGTGAGAGGGCTATATCAGACTTCCAAGATTTGCCTATCGGGGTTGTCCCAAAATTCCATATTACTTGTGGTAGGGATAGGATCAGTAATGGGCCCCAAAGTACAATTCCATGTATCGTCGAAGTTTGGTATACAGTCCTTGATAACCCACTCACAGATGATTGAAAAGACCAAACATAAGGCAATAGGATTAATATCGATACTCCCAAGATGAGGGACATAGATTTCACTAACGTGATTTTGGTGATAGGTTGTGGTGATAACCACTTTAGAAAGCAAACACCTAATAATACAGAGGCGCATATTGGCAACATCCACATGTTAATGAAGCAAACACAGCCAAAGGTACTTCCAACAAGCACAACTTTAGACCAGTAGGTTACATTAGGACGTTTGCTGACATCTCTCTTAAATAAATCATAGACGAGGTAAAGGAAAACTAGAAAAAACGGTGTCACCATAACATGAGGATGTAAATCACCTAGAAGATAACTGAAAAAAGGGAATTCATTGATGGTGTAATCGAGGCCTTCATCTTCGCATGTGGGTCCAAAATAGTTGATAATTCTAGAGGTTTTGAACCACCACCAGAAGTCTGTAGGTCTCCAGCTGTCGACAGAAGTCATCACTGGATTTTGCATGCCATCGATGCAGACTTTTTTCCAAAATCCAACTGAGCCAACGGAGTTGATCCGGAAAAACTCCAGAATCCCTTGAAGATTCGCCATGAAAACTCCGCAGGCTGCTGCAATGAGACTGCAGGAAATTACCCTGAAATCAAATTTCTGACGTGATATTTTTAAAAATATGGCAGTTAGAGCGAATAGAATCGATCCTGTTATTGCAGGGATTGTAGCCAATGCTAAGTTATACGAGGCGAATGACGGGAGTTGTGAAATTTTTGTTAGTGTTCCAAAAATCCAATATCCGAAATAGTAATAACTGATTACTTCCCCTTTGAACCATGGATCTAAGGGTTGCCCAGTAAGTGTATTTATCGATGCATTCAGAAAGGCGAAATCCATCGGTTGCTCAGTATGATCTATTCCTGGGTCTAAGTATCTTATTGTCAAGAAAACCAGGTAAATTAACAGGAATACTGCCTCTATCAGCAAGATGATTCTATAATTGTGTTTAATTATTTGTTTTATAAAGCGCCATTTAATCGTACCGACTAATGCAGAACAGGCGGCCAGCCCGATTAAAAGCAATATGGCCGTTGTTTCAGTGACAGGGATTGTTTTTGAAGAAGAGATTAACCAGGTGACTAACGATAATAAAAGAATACCCAAAGGCTTGCTGATGGAATAACCCTTATCAGGTATTGCTTTAAAGGGTTTCAGAAAAATAACAAAGGTGGAGATTCCTATCAATTCTATTAAGAGTAGCCAGACAATCCCATACAACATTTGCGAATTATATAGAATGAGTTAATCGATTATGCCTGAAATGAATAATTCAGGATCAAAAACAGCAATGTCATCAAGTTGCTCCCCAGTACCTATAAACCAAATAGGTATCTTTAATTGATCAGCAATTGCTACAGCTATCCCGCCTTTGGAAGTTCCGTCAAGCTTGCTAAGGAAAATCCCGTCTGGCTCTACAAATTTGGTAAATTCTGCAGCCTGCAATAATCCATTCTGCCCCGTTGTTCCATCTATAGTGAGAATGATTTTTACTGAAGATTCGACAGATTCTCTTTTAGCTATTTTTGATATTTTTTTTAGTTCTTCCATCAGATTTGATTTACCTTGAAGTCTGCCAGCTGTATCTATGATAGCTACATCTATATCCCTACTTTTGGCAGCACCAATGGTGTCGAAGGCAACTGCTCCAGGATCTGAACCTGGAGCTTGGGCGATAACATTTATACCAAGTTTCTGACCCCATATTTGTATTTGGTCTATTGCGGCTGCCCTGAAGGTATCAGCAGCACCCAAAATTACTGTTAATTCCATATCTAATAGCAAACGTGCTAGTTTGGCTATTGAAGTGGTTTTGCCTACTCCGTTTACACCCACCATCACGAATACCGCCGGTTTTTCAATTTCCTCATCTAGATTTAGTTTATTGAGTTTAAGTATTTTTAATAATTCCTCCCGAAGTTCTTTTAGACACTGCTGACTTGAGGATATTTTTTTTGTTCTTACAATTTCCTTTAAATTAGACACCACATTTTCGGCAACTGCTATTCCGGTATCTGCCGATATAAGGGTGTCTTCTAGATCTTCCCAGAAGTCGTCGTCTAATTCAGTGTTTCTGAATAAATCTCCCAATTGTCCGAAAAAAGAAGAGCGAGTTTTTTCAAGAGAATCAGTTAGCTGCTTTGGATTTTTTTTCTTGAAAATCTTCATTTTGTGGTCCTGCTAGGAGTGACTGTGTGGGGTATATACTAATTTAGTGAAGTCTGAGATCAAGCTTGATCATTTTGATATCTATATGGTTCCTACAAATAATGTACACTATTATGTATCAAGATTTCGAATAAGGTGATATTTTACCCCCATGGAACTAAGAGAACTAAAAAGTTTTGTAACCGCCGCTAAATTGAGAAGTATTTCCAAAGCTGCTAAGGAATTAAACATAGGCCAGCCTACCGTTACTACCCACATTAAAAAATTGGAGAGGGAGCTTTCGGTTCCTCTTTTTGATCGAGTAACAAGACCTATTAGGCTTACACTCACGGGTCAGACGATATACGAGCTTTCTAACCCACTGTTGGAAGGAATAGATTCGCTTTCCTCAATAATTTCCTTAGCTGAAGAAAGAGGCCCTGTAACAATCGCTTCTACCCCAGACATTATTCCGCACACTCTGTTGAATATTGTGCAGAAATTTAATGAATTATACCCGGCTGTGTACTTACGGATCCAATCTGCTAATCGAAATGAGGTCACTAACCTGGTACGAACAGGTGAAGTGGATATTGGGATAATCCAACATCCTGAAAGAGGGGATGATCTGAGTTTTGAACCCTTGTTCCTTTATGAGCGAGTTTTAATAGCACCGAAAGGTCACGAACTTTTATCCATGGATATACAGTCTTTGGAGCCCATCGCCAGGTACCCTTTAATTTTAATGGCTAGAGGTACTTATACACGCACTATATTAGAGGAACAATTGCAGAAAGATGCCCTCAAATACGAAGTTATTATGGAACTAGAAAGTATGGACATGATCAAGAAATATGTATCTCTTGGGATGGGAGTATCAATCGGACCAAGACTGGCTATAGACGAAGATGACTTATCTAAACTGGGGATGGTTTCACTTGCCAATTTTCTACCAGTTGACCAAGCTGGGATTCTGACCCTTCCCGGAAAGAATATTTCTGATCCAGCAGAGAAATTCATGACCGTTATGAGGAAGATGCTGAATCATAAATAATTATTGTATCTGACCTACCAAGGTGGCTGTGACTAACTGCCTGTGGTCGTATAAAGGTCTGTTGGAGCAGGTTACCAATACAATTTTTTCATTCCCGGGGTCATAAAGTTTTAACTCTGACTCATGAACTACCTCGGATTGTGTCGCTTGATATACAAGCTGTTTCCCTGATTTTTCCAGGGAAATCAACACTTTATTACCGTTCAGTAGGTGCTCAGCAATTTCGGGTAAGTCATGAAATACGTTTCCTTCTCCCTTTATAGGACTTTCAAGATGTCCGAAATACCAGCCTTTAAAGCTGTCAGATTCTTCAGGGGATGAAGGTATACGCCCAACTAAATTTTTTGGGGTTTCGTAAACTTTGCGTCCGTCTTTTTCAACAACCTCTAAATTTTCCACTGGAGCTGTCAAGCCCAAGATTGGGATAGAAATTTTTTCTGGTAGGCCTGAGATTAACTCCACCGTAATATCTGATTTATCTATCAGGTCTAGATTAAAATCGTCAAAGTTATCTAATTGGTCATTAATGTCGTCAGGTAAGAGCCAATCATGGTCTGACCAGCTTTTTGGGGCTATATTTTTCAGGAAACTATCATTTCCGTAACCTTCCAGAAGTTTCGAGAAATTTTCTACCTCAGTTTCTACCTCAGATTGTTCGTTTTCTAAAGTAATTTCTGGTTTTATTGGCGGAACAGATTCCTCAGAGGAAATAACTGTCACAGCCGTTTTAGAGGATTCCTTATCTATCACTTGGGGTGTCACATTATCATTCGGTGCGGCACTTAGTGGGAGTGGAATATTTATAGGGGGTTTTTTATATTCGACGTTTAGAGATTGAAGTTCGGTTGGTGTCGTTCTGATTGAGAACCAAACTATCGTAACGGTTACAATGATCAATATACCCGCCGATACTAATAAGATGCCGCTAAGTTTCCCAATATTCGGACCGTTATTTGGAGATGTATGAGATGAACTGGTCATGCTTAGTGTCCTGTTGTACACCTTCTATGGTACAGCAGTGACATAAAAAAAGCCCTCCAATTTGGAGGGCTTTTTTCATTCGGTAGTTTTACCTTTGTTATCTCATTCTTGGCGAATGTGAGGCTCCACTAGCAATAGGTTCGTTCAAATATACATCACCGTTTCGGATTTTGATATTGAATCCGCAATCAGGGTCGCTACAGACCCATGCCTTGTAATGAATAGGTGCTCCTTGGCTACCAAAATCAGATAGCGGCAGCAAGTTGCCATTACCATCACAAGCTTTACATTCAGGATACGAATACTCGGACATTATTTCTCCTCTTTTCCACCGCCCTTCGGTGTTTTAATTGGGAAATTATAACAGGATTGTGACAAATTTAACAACCGCAAAATGCTTCTGGAATATTAATTTTATGACTGAAATATTTGTGAATTTGAGCCTATCAAATTTTTAAAATTAGTTTCTAAAATAGACTTCATTTGGCTTTGGGTTAGCGAGTTTTTCTTTAAGTCTTGAAGAACTCTCTTTGGAGCTATGACTGGATAATCGCTTCCAAATAATATTTTTTCAACGCCAACAAGATTTATCACATCTGAAAAAATTCCGGAACCGTACAAAAATGGAGAGGCTGCCGAGTCATAATATACGTTTTTGAAAGCCGCTTTAATTTCAGGCATTAATTCGTAAAAGGGCAATCCTCCACCCCAATGAGCCAAGACTATTTTGTTGTTTGGAAAATTGTTGACTAAGGTCTCAATCATCTTGATATTTGAATCACCTTTTCCGGGATACTGATGTCCGACAGGCTCTGAGCAATGTATAAATATAGGTAGGTCATTGAATTCAAGAAGGTTCATATATTCTGACATCAGCGCCTTGTCTCCCAAATCAAAATTTTGGAATGCGGCATGTACTTCACCAAATCCGTAGGCTCCCAGTTCGAGGCATCTTTGGGCCTCCTGTAAGCCTAGTTTTTTGGAAGATGGATTTATACCTGTAAACGGATAAATTCGCTCCGGATATCTGAGTGAACTTTCTACAATGTAATCATTCACATGTGAGTTTAGACCATTGTCTTTCCATCCCATCCCCAACACAGCAGCGCTTGATATTTCGTGTTGATCCATTGTGGTGATCAATGTTTCTGCAGTCGCCATGGTCGAATTCTTTGCTGTGAATAGAGTTTTGAAAGTTAAATCTTTATCGGCGTAGTGATCCTTTCTTTTAATGATATCGGGGGGGAGAATATGAGTGTGGCTGTCTATTATCATGAAATACACCGTTGATACTTAAAGTAAATGTTCTCTGTTCATTCGTAGCAAGTGTTTATTTGTAAGGATACAATGTGCTGCAGAATAGCAAAATTTCCAGCATTGGGAATGATCTTGAAATCTAAATACGGGAAATGTTTTAAAGGGGATTTAAATGAAGGCAGTTTACTTTACTGAGCATGGCGGTCCTGAGGTACTGCAATATGGAGACTTACCAGAACCGATTCCCAGTGCAAATGAGGTTAAAATCAAGGTAAGAGCATGCGCACTTAATCGATTGGATGTATATACCAGAGCAGGTGTTCGTGGGACTAAGATGGATCTTAAGGAACCACATGTACTGGGTGCGGATGTCTCCGGTGAAATTGTAGAAGTTGGATCTGATGTGACTAAGGTCTCAGTAGGTGATCGGGTCGTAGTGAACCCGCGGATTACTTGTATGCAGTGTACTTATTGTCAGTCGAATCAAAGCGAATACTGCGATAAGGCAGGTATGGTTGGATCAGGGAAGAGGGGAGGATACGCAGAATTTGCTGTAGTACCTGCCTCCAGTGCATTTCCGATACCAACTTCCTTGAGTTATGTTCAGGCAGCTTCGTTGCCAACTGTATTCATGCCAAGTTGGAATATTTTGATTCGGAGGTCAAACCTCAAGCCATGGGAAACAGCATTGGTGCCCTCCGCTTCTAGTGGAGTTGGTACTGCTGCTATACAAGTGGCCAAAAATGTAGCTAAATCGACGGTTATCACGACTACCAGTACCCCTGAAAAGGCAAATAAAGCATCTGCTTTGGGGGCAGATCATGTTATCAACTACAAATCAGAAGATGTATCAGCGCGATTGAAGGAGATAACTGGGGGAAAGGGAGTTGATGTTGTGATAGATCATGTTGGAACGGACATATGGAATGCCGCAAACAGACGACTTGCTAAGGGTGCACGATACGGCATTTGCGGTGTAACTTCTGGTTATAAGGCGGAGTTACAGATGGGGGCAATGTTTACAAGCCACTTAACAATGTTTGGAGTATTTATGGGACGGAGTGAAGATCTGGAACAAATTATTTACCATGCGGGGCAAGGGAACATAAAAGGGGTGGTGGACTCAGAATATTCTTTGGAGGATGCAAGAAGAGCTCATGAAGATATGGAGGGTTTAGATTTCTTCGGGAAACTTGTTTTAACCGTCGATTAAATTGATAGTTTGGTCACCATATGGAAGTGGGAGGCTAGGTAGCCAGTCTCCACACTTGATGGCAGCCAAACTGTCAATTTAGTCTCTAGTTGCTAGAGACCGAATTTCAACACTAGACCTGACTTCCGGATTGACTAGCGACATAGGCCAAGATCCTTTCAGCAATCGAGCGGCCTCCTGACCAACCTGTACTTGAGCCGCGACTATCGCCCTGTTTGAAGTCCCAGCTGAGTGTGGTGTGACCATGACATTGTCCATATGAAATAATGGATTGTCTGTCGTCGGCTCAATATCGAAAACATCGAGGCCGGCTCCTGCGAATTGTTTATTTTCTAGTGCCTTTATTAACGCTTCTTCATCAACGGTACTTCCTCTGCATGTATTGATGAAATAAGCGGTTGGTTTCATCGCGGAGAAGAAATCAGCACCTACTAAATGCCTAGTTTGATTGTTTAGTGGCGTATGCATGGAAACGAAATCAGATCTCGACGCAAGTTCTTTAAGAGAGCTGACCAATTCCACTCGATATTCTCGCGCTATCCAAGGCTGAACATAGGGGTCATATGCGATAACATCCATTCCGAGGGCCTGTGCTTTTCTGGCAACAGCTCTTCCTATATTACCTAATGATACAAGTCCAAGCGTTTGGTCTGTGACAGGCACCATATTAGCAATAACAAGGCCAGTTTCAGAGCCCCATTTACCAGCTTTCGTGAGATCATTCAGTACGGTTAGTTTTTTTGCACAAGATAATATGAACATTATCGCGTGGTTTGAAACTTCTTCGGTGCAAAAACCCGCTGTATTTACTACCATAACGGAATTTTCAGTAGCTGATTCATGGTCAATATGGTTAAATCCATGACCAAAACTGACTATTGCTTGTGCGGAATCTATTTCATCTATCACTGTGTTAGGCATCGGGACGCCTTGATTGATTATTACATCAGCCCCTTTCACTGCCTCTATGGTTTCACCTTCACTTTGACATACATAAGTGTCAAATTCACAATCAATTCCTTCCAGTTGTTGTTCTACCAGGCTGGTCTCAGCTGTACTTCTGGATATCATAGCCACCTTTAATTTACTCATAGCTTCCTCCTGATTTTTTTGATTGACCCTTCTGTGAGTTTTTTAGATATCGAGCAACTAATAAGTACTTGCGGACCTAGGCAATGTAGATGACCCCATCAAATACTGGTCTACTCCACGTGCGGCCTCCCGGCCTTCGGCCAGAGCCCAAACCACTAATGACTGACCTCTTGACATATCTCCGGCGGCGAAAACCCCTGGGGTGTTTGTCATTTTGTTTTCGTCGGTTACCACATTCCCACGTCCGTCCAATTCTATTCCAGCATCACTTAGCATTCCTTCATGTTCAGGATGTAGAAACCCCATGGCTAAAAGTACGAGATCAGCTTCTAGTTCGAATTCACTTCCTTCGGTTTCAATCATTTTTGGGCGACCACCTTCATCTGGTTCGCCCCACTCCAACCTGACTCCATGTAATTTTTTCAATTGGCCATTTTCACCAGTAAATTTCTTCGTAAGAATGTTGTAGTCTCTGAGCCCTCCTTCTTCATGAGATGAAGAAGTTCTTAGAGTCATTGGCCAATTGGGCCACATGTCCTCCTCTTGTCTCTCCGTTGGAGGTTGTGGTAATAATTCGAGTTGGTGGACTATTTCGGCTCCTTGACGATGGGCGGTGCCAAGACAATCTGAACCGGTATCTCCCCCTCCTAGAATCACCACTCTTTTCCCTTCGGCTGATATTCTTTCTGATGGGTCGATACTACCGCCGCTGTTGATTTTATTTTGCTGGGTTAGAAAATCCATTGCAAAATGAACTCCATTCAGGTCTCTTCCATCCACTGGTAGATTCCTTGGGATGGTTGATCCTCCGGTCAATACGACCGCGTCATTCTCGTCAATCAGATTTTTTATTGGAATATCTTTTCCAATGTAGGCATTGGTTATGAAGGTGATTCCTTCAGCTTCCATTTGATCTACCCGTCTTTGTACAACTTTCTTCTCTAATTTAAAGTCGGGGATTCCTAGTCTTAAAAGGCCGCCAACCCTATCATTTTTTTCATAAACGATGACTTCGTGACCTGCCCTGTTTAGCTGTTGGGCCGAAGCCAAACCAGCTGGGCCAGATCCAACCACGGCTACCTTTTTGCCTGTGCGTGTTTCCGGTGGAGAGGGATTTATCCATCCCTCCCGCCAACCTCTATCTACGATTTCTTTTTCGATATATTCAATGGTTACAGGATCTTCGTTTATGTTAAGTACACATGATGCCTCGCAAGGAGCCGGGCATATTCTGCCAGTAAAGTCGGGAAAATTGTTTGTAGAATGCAGTTCTTTCAGTGCTTCTTCCCATTTGCCCTTATATACCAGGTCGTTAAAATCCGGGATAATGTTTCCCAGAGGGCACCCACCCATACAAAAGGGTACCGCGCAGTTCATGCATCTGCTTCCTTGGTCTTGAGCATCTTTTTCGTCCCATTCTTTATAAAATTCGTCATAGTTACCCAATCTAAGAGATATGGGGAACCTATCTGGTGTTGATCTCTTGAATTCTTTGAAACCTGTTGGTTTACCCATTAACTAATATCGCCCTGTTTCTAATTTATTTTTTTTCTGCGAGAAGCGTTTGTAGTCTCGTGGCATTACTTTCACGAATTTGCCCAAGCTATCGTCCCAGTTTTCTAGTATACGCGCAGCATTTTGGCTACCAGTTTGAGTTTTATGTTTTTCTATGAGCCTTTTCAAATTGGCTATGTCGTCATCTGCTGTTACTGGGTCTAAATCTACCAACCCTTTATTGCAGAGAGATTCAAAATCTCCCAACTCATCTAGAACATAAGCCTCTCCCCCGCTCATTCCAGCTGCAAAATTTCTTCCGGTAGGTCCTAAAACTACTACCTTGCCTCTTGTCATATATTCGCATCCGTGGTCGCCTACTCCTTCTACAACTGTTTCCGCCCCACTATTTCTGACAGCAAATCTTTCACCGGCTATTCCTCTTATGAAAACTTGCCCTCCAGTAGCGCCATACAACGCTACATTCCCAATAATTATGTTTTCTTCAGGAATAAACTTTGATTTAATCGGAGGCTCTATTGTTACGTGTCCCCCAGAAAGCCCTTTACAAAAGTAGTCGTTTGCATCTCCCTTTAGGTGTATGGATATACCTTTGCTGAGGAAAGCCGCAAAACTCTGCCCCCCTGAACCTTCAAAATCTAATTTTATGGTTTCATTAGGCAGCCCATTTTCACCATATGCTTTCGCGATTTTATGACTTAAAGTAGTCCCTACGGTTCTATGCGAATTGTTAATGTTTTTGCTTATCGTGACTTTGGATGAATTTTTTAAAGCTTCGTCAGCTTCTTTTATTAAAATGTTGTCTAATGCCTTTTCTAATCCATGGTCTTGGCTTGTAACGCAATACCTAGCTACCCCTTCTGGAACCTCAGGCATGTGGAGGAGATGAGACAACTCTAATCCGTTAGTCTTCCAATGATCAATTGCTGCTCTGGAATCCAGTAGATCTACCCTTCCAATCATCTCATTGACTGTTTTTAATCCTAGATCCGCCATTATTTGTCTTAAGTGTTCAGCTATGAAGAAAAAGTAGTTGATCACGTGTTCTGGTTGACCCGCGAATTTCTTGCGAAGTTCTGGGTCCTGAGTGGCAATTCCAACTGAACAAGTATTCAGATGGCATTTTCGTAACATTATGCATCCCATCGATATTAGAGGTCCTGTTGCAAGGCCAAATTCTTCAGCACCTAGTAGGCAGGCTATAGCCACATCTCGTCCCGTCTTTATTTGACCATCCGTTTGAACAACTATTCTTCCTCTCAGATCGTTCATTACTAGGACTTGTTGTGTTTCTGCGACTCCTAACTCCCATGGCAACCCTGCGTGCTTAATAGAGGATTCTGGAGAGGCTCCTGTGCCACCGCTGTGTCCACTTATTAGAACTACATCACCATGTCCTTTTGAAACTCCGGCTGCAATCGTTCCGACTCCTGACTCAGCGACAAGTTTTACATGGATGCGAGCTTCCGGGTTAGAACTCTTGAGATCATGGATAAGTTGGGCAAGATCTTCTATAGAGTAAATATCATGATGCGGGGGAGGTGATATAAGCTCCACGCCTGGTGTGGAATTTCTTACTCCACCGATATAATCGTCAACTTTGTGTCCAGGTAACTGTCCACCTTCACCTGGTTTTGCACCTTGGGCCATTTTTATTTGTAGATCTTTTGCATTGGATAAATAATTTATCGTTACTCCGAATCGGCCTGAGGCCACCTGTTTTACCGCACTATTTCTAGAGTCGCCGTTATCGTCAAGTACATACCTAGCGGAGTCTTCTCCACCTTCACCTGTATTGCTTCTTGCTTGAATACGATTCATCGCAATAGCCATGGTTTCGTGGGCTTCCCGACTTATAGAACCCAATGAAATTGCGCCTGTAGCAAACCGTTTTACTATTTCTGAAGCAGCTTCCACCTCATCTATAGATATGGGGTTGTGTGTATATTTGAAATCTAACAGACCCCTAATGGTACTTAGTCTCTTACTCTCATCATCTACGTGTTTAGCAAATTCTTCATATGAATGCCAACTGTTGGTTTTAACAGCGTGCTGTAATGAGGATATTGTGGTTGGATTCCACATATGAAATTCCCCATCCCGCCTCCACTGATACTGCCCGCCTGGGTCTATCTCTAAGGCGGCTTCAAGGTTCCTTTCTGACTTGGTATTTCCGAACCCTGCTGTATGTCGATTTACAGCTTCCATTTGGAGTTCCTGGAGCCCTATTCCCCCAACTCTAGAAGGGGTTCCCGTGAAGTATTCGTCAACTGTCTCTTGGTCTAATCCAACAGCCTCAAAAATTTGAGCGCCTCTGTAACTTTGAATAGTAGAAATGCCCATTTTAGACATTATTTTTAACACACCCTTTTGAGAGGCGATAAGAAAATTTTCGACTGCTTTTTCAGGGGTTATATCAATTAGGTATTCTTCCTTATTGATCTGGTCGGATATAGTTTCAAATGCAAGATATGGGTTAATGGCTCCTGCCCCAAACCCAATAAGTAATCCGAAATGTGTGACTTCTCTGGCCTCTCCCGTCTCGACAACAAGGCCAACTTTGCTACGCATTCCTTTTTTTATCAGATGGTGATGAACGCCTGATGTTGCCAAAAGACTTGGTATTGGTGCTTTGTCTTCGTTAATTCCTCTGTCTGACAAAATGATGATATTGGCACCATTTTGAATAGCTACAGAAGATTGCGTTTGTATTTCCTCCATTGCCTTTTTTAGGCCGTTTGCATCAAATGGGTCAAAAACTATGTCTATGGTGACAGAGCGTAGCCCATCTAGTGCACAAGCCCGTATTTTGGAGAGTTCTTCGTTGTTTATAACTGGTGTTTTTAGAGTTATTTGTCGGCAATGTTCTGGAGTTTCGGTGAATAGATTTCTCTCTTCACCGATGGTTGCTCTAAGCGAGGTGACCAATTCTTCCCTGATTGCATCTAAAGGAGGGTTACTAACTTGCGCAAAAAGTTGTTTGAAATAATTGAATAAGACAGGACTTTTATCGGAAAGAAATGCCAGTGGGACATCATTGCCCATCGAACCTGTAGGTTCATAGGCATTACTAGCCATTGGTTCCATAATAATGCGGAAATCTTCCAAGGTATACCCGAAAGCGTTTTGCCTGTTTTTAAGGGTTTCATCATCATGAGGAGACAGAGTTGCGCCGGTGGGTAAATCTTCTAGAAACACTCTATTGTTTTTTAACCATGTCCCATAAGGTTTTTGTTCCGACAAGTTCTTCTTCAGCTCTGAGTCATTAATTATTTCCCCCTTTTCTGTGTCTAATAGGAACATTCTTCCGGGGTAGATTCTTTCTTTGAATAGCACTTTTTCTGGAGGTATATCAATTATGCCTGTCTCAGACCCCATCACCAATAAATCATCACTCGTAACTAGGTATCGGCAGGGCCTAAGGCCATTTCTGTCCAGTACGGCACATACCTTTTTACCATCCGTGCCAATGACAAGGGCAGGGCCATCCCAGGGTTCCATCATACTGGCATGGTACTCATAGAAATCTTTTTTGGTTTGTTCCATTGGGATGTGGTCACCCCATGCTTCTGGTATTAACATCATCATTGAATGTTCTATTGATCTACCAGTCGACAGTAATAGCTCCAAAGCATTGTCTAGAGATGCAGTATCACTCTGATCTGGCCTAATTACGGGGACAATTTTTTCTATGCTGTTTTCTAAACCATCGGATTGAAAAACTTTTTCTCTAGAAGACATCCAATTGACGTTTCCTCTATGGGTATTTATTTCGCCATTGTGGATTACGAATCTATATGGATGTGCGAGTTTCCAAGTACCCAGAGTATTTGTACTAAATCTTGAGTGGACCAATGAAAAGGAAGTCTTGAAGTTGGCATCAACTAAATCAGGATAAAATCCTTCCAGTTGATGGGTCATTACAAGACCTTTGTATACTATTTTGTTGCATGACAGCGAACATATGTAGAAATCTTCCTCGGAGTCAGAGGATATGGTTTTAGCTACGGCCTTCTCAATAGAGCGCCTAAGGACGAATAATTTTATTTCAAAATCTTGTTCGTCAATTTGATTTTTTGGCTGGATAAAGAACTGTTCAATTATAGGTCTGGATTGATTAGCTAAGACTCCAATTTTGGTGCTGTCGACAGGAACTGTTCTCCATTGCAACAACTCCATATTTTCTTCAGAGACACATTTTTCTATTATTTGTTTACATTTATTAGATACGTCAAGGTCCATCGGTAGGAAGGTCATTCCTACCCCATATTTTCCTTTTTCTGGAAGGGGAGTATTCCAGGTTTCAGATTGTGATCTAAAAAATTCATCCGGCATTTGAACAAGGATTCCAGCCCCATCTCCTGTTTCAGGATCAGCTCCAGCAGCCCCTCTGTGATCTAGGTTGGTTAATGCCTCAAGACCTTGCTTTACGATTTGGTGTGATTTTACGCCTTTTATATTGGCTACCATCGCTACTCCACAGGCATCGTGTTCGAATGTGGGGTCGTAAAGACCTTGTCTCGTAGGTCGCGGTAAATCTGGGTGTTGATACGGTCTTTTCATTTGGATTTTATTTCAAACTCCGTTATAGGGTGGGTAAATACCTGTCTAATTCATACTGGGAAATTTGTCCACTATATCTATCCCATTCAATTTTTTTATTTTCTATGAAACTGTTGAAGACATCTCGTCCAAGGGCTTTTTTTACCAGGTCACTTTGTTCCGTGACCTGAATAGCCTCCCAAAGATTTCCTGGTAACGATTCTATTCCTAGCTTCTCAAGTTCAAAACTTGTCATATCATGAGCACTTTTTTCTAAAGACTCAGGCAATTCGTATTTCTTTTCTATTCCTTCCAATCCGGCGGATAGCATAACGCTGAATGCAAGATACGGGTTGCAGGCAGGATCAGGTGCTCTGTATTCAATTCTCCGTGAGGATTCTCTTCCAGGTTTATACGATGGGATTCTGATTAAGTCTGACCTGTTAACTTCGGCCCAAGTGACGTATGTAGGCGCTTCGTAGCTGGGAACCAGGCGTTTATATGAATTCACCCATTGGTTCGTAACCAATGTTATTTCTCTTGCGTGCCTTAACAAACCTGCGCAAAATTGGCGCCCCGTGTCCGAGAGGCGATGTTTATCATTTTCTCCATAAAAAATGTTTTCGTCTCCTTTGGACAGAGACATTTGTGTGTGCATCCCGTTTCCATTAATCCCTGATGCAGGTTTCGGCATGAATGAGGCGAAATATCCATGACTGGAAGCGATCTCTTTTACAACTAATTTATAAGTCATGACAGTATCAGCCATGGTTAAGGCGTCTGTATGCCTTAAGTCTATTTCGTGCTGGCTTGGTGCTGCTTCATGATGACTTGATTCAACAGGTATCCCCAATTCTTCCAGAGTGAGAACCGTCTCTCTTCTGAGGTCAGTTCCTGGATTAGGAGTTATTTGGTCGAAGTATTCGCTGGAATCTAGAAAATCCGTACTTTTTTCATCTTTGAAATAAAAATACTCAATCTCGGGAGCCACATAGTAGGTATAACCTTTGTCTGAAGCTCTTTCCAGATTTCTCCTCAGCACGTTTCTGGGATCGCCTTCGAATGGCTTTTCATCAGGTGTAACAATGTCACAGAACATTCTCGCGACTGCGTTAGTTTTGGGCCGCCAAGGTAATATGTTAAAGGTTGTAGGGTCGGGGAGGGCGTATAGATCTCTTTCATCCTCCCTCGCGTACCCTTCAATAGCAGACCCGTCAAAGCCCATCCCTCTAGTAAGGGCGTTTTCCAGTTCTTCAACGGTAATGGCGAAGCCTTTGATATTGCCTAGAATATCGGTGAACCAAAGACGGATGAATTTTACGTCATTTTCCCGCGCTTCTCTAAGAGCGTATTCAACTGCTTCACCGTTTCTTTCCAGCATACAGAAATCCTTTCGAGAGGGTTCTGGTGTGTTGTATTTGCTTCGTTTATAGTCAAAATATAGGCATTAAAGAGTAATCATTTGTGAAAAAAGTGTCAAACAAATTGTACCTTCCAAATCGCTATAAATGAAATATGCTGCACCTCAGGGAAGGCAGCATATTTTACGGGCGATTACATCAACCTATTTTATATAGGACGGCTTATCCTCATTTATATTTTACGGTAAACTAAGTTAACTGTACTTATAATGACGGGAGATTCACATGGATAAGATGGAATTTGACGTATTTTTCGATTTTGCTTGACCTTTTGTCTACAATGCGGCCGTGTGGCTGGATAAAGTGAAAGAACATTACGGTGAAGATCTTCAACTTAATTGGAGAAACTTTTCGCTGCAGCAAATAAATGCAAAAGATCCTGGAGATTGGCGTGTCTGGCAGGAAGAGGACTATAGCACGACTAGGTCGCTAATGGCCTCAATAGCAGGGGAGGCAGCGAAAAGACAGGGCCCCGAGTCATTTAATAAATTCTTCTTGGCTCTTCTTACAGCGAGACATGGCGGGGATAGGGCACCATTGAATGATGAATCTTTGTTTGTTCAAATAGCGGAAGAATGTGGATTGGATGTCGAGAAATTTAAATCTGATATGAAAGATACTGAACTTGTTGACATAATTGCAAAGGATCACACCGAGGCTACTGAGGTTCATGGAGCCTTTGGAACGCCCACCTTTATTTTTGACAATGGTCAGTCCGCCTATTTGAAAACATTTATTCCTCCTGAAGAGGAATCGGTTGATGCATTTAAATATTTTCTAGGCTTGTTTGAAAATAGGTCTTACATAGGCGAGGTAAAGCGACCTCAGCCACCATGGCCTAAAGGCGCAGTATAAACTCTCGGTTGCAGTCCTGAATGTTTCTAAATATTGAAAATAGGTTTGATGATCAAAGTCTATTCAGGCTGAGCATGACTCATTCCTCATGGGTTAATGAAGCTAAGGATTTGGCTATTCAATCCAATGAGCGACTTGAGTTTTTGGGAGATGCAGTTCTGGACGCCGTGGTAGGGCAATATTTGTATACTCAATATCCTAATCACTCTGAAGGGGATTTGACGAAATTTAGATCGCATATTGTCAGTGGATCCGCGCTATCAGAGGTAGGGAGAATGTTGGGCATAGGTCAATATCTCGTATTGGGAAAAGGTGAAGAAGCTTCTGGGGGGCGGGATAAGGATTCAAATTTGGCTAACGCCTATGAGGCTGTGGTAGGAGCTTTATTTATTGATGGTGGGTTTGATGTCGCAAAAGATTTTATCTTTGAAAGTATGGATATAAAAAGCAAAAGTGCAGTATTAGTTAGCGGCGAGAACGATTCAAAAACGCAATTGCAAATGGCTGTCCAGGCCAAATGTGCCGTGGCACCGCATTATAGGGTTATTTCTAAAGATGGCCCCGATCATAAACCGACGTTTGTAGTTGAAGTTTTGATCGGCGAAAAGGTTATAACGACCGGAAAGGGAACTAGTAGAAATAGAGCCGAAATGGAAGCAGCATCAAGAGCTTTGGAGATGTTGTGAATTCTTACTGACCTGTCAGTTTTGTAGCTTTTTTTGGGTCTATGATAACCTTGCCCCTGTTAATCCATTTAATTATGACTTTCAGGAGATTTTGAATGGCAAAAGTAAGCGGTAATTATCTTATTGCTAGGACCTTAAAGGAAGAAGGAGTTGATACTCTTTTCTATCTGATGGGAGGGCCAAATTTTGACACTATAATGGAATGTCAGGATGTGGGCATTAAGACCATAGATTTCAGGCATGAACAGGCGGCTGCCATGGCGGCACACGCATACTCTCGAGTTACTGGAAAGCCCAGTGTGGTTATGGCCGCCTCTGGGCCTGGTACTTTGAATCTATTAACGGGCGTTTATACTGCCTCGATTGATTGTGCTCCTATGATTGTTTTGGGGGGAGCGAGTGCTGTCCACGAAATAGGCAGAGATACGTTCCAAGAGGTGGATCAGGTAGGCATAATGCAACCATTGTGTAAGTATTGGCATAGGCCAACTATGGCTTCTCGGTTCCCAGAAATTATCAGCACTGCTTATCGGCAATCTCAGAGTGGCAGGCCAGGACCTGTATACATTGATTGTGGTGGTGACGTACTTTATGAAGAGGTAGAGGAAGAATCAGTGCCTGCACCTTCTCGGGCTGTAGAACGAACTAGGCCGGTTGCTACCTCTGGAGATATTGAAAAAGCTATTTCCCTCATAGCAGATGCGGACAAGCCGATGCTATTTGCTGGAGGAGGAGCATTTTTCTCAGGAGCTGCACCTGAATTGGAGAGTTTTGTGGATATCACAAACATCCCTTTTTATACGGCTCCAATGTCTAGAGGACTGATTCCAGAGGATCATGCTGTTTCTTTCCAGGGGGCTAGGTCAACTGCTATGAGAGAGTCAGACGTAATTTTAGTCGTCGGCACTAGAATGAACTGGATGATGAATTATGGGCAACGCTTTTCTCCAAATGCAAAGATCATTCAGATAGATATAAATGAAGGTGAACTTGGACATAACCGAGATATAGAAATGGGAATTTTCGGCGATGCAAAAGCTGTTATGGGTCAGTTGCTGGAGGCAGCACAGCAAAGAAGCCCGGACTTTGCTGGGGCTTTAGAATCTCCATGGATAGTTGGCTTGCGTGAAGCAGACGAAAAAAGAATGGCTCAGACTGCCCCGCTTTTGAACTCTGACCAAACACCCATTCACCCCTTGAGACTTTGTAAAGAAATAGACGAATTTTTGGATAGAGATGCAATTATATCTGTTGATGGAAATGAGATTTTGCATTTCGGTAGACAGTCAATATCTACGTATGTGCCAGGTCATCGCTTGAACTCCGGAGTGACTGGTACGATGGGAGTTGGGTTACCGTATGGGATCGGGGCCCAAGTTGCTAAACCAGATAAGCAAGTTCTTGTTCTACATGGTGATGGGTCAATGGGAATGAATGCAATGGAAATAGATACTGCAGTGCGTCATAACCTCCCAGTGGTGACTGTTATAAGCAATAACGAAGGATGGACTGCTCGAACACCCGGGAAAAGGAAACCGGGTAGAGAATTAGGTTTTACAGAGTTCGACCGCATGGCTGAGGCCTTACACGGCTATGGAGAAAAAGTTGAGGACCCCGCTGAAATAAAACCTGCTCTTGACAGAGCTTTTTCTAGCGGAAAGGCAGCGGTTGTAAATGTGAAGGTAGAGCCAACAGCAGCTGGTGTGTCTAGGTCATGGGGTGGTTCGAGAATGGAATGATGGCGAAGATTATGGATTGCCTTAGCAGTGCTAGCTCACGGGTCCTTTTTTTGTTTAGTCGGCTATGAAAATTAGACCTGTGGCGAATCTGGAAGTGGTCTTTCCTTAAACTCGCCAAAAACGAAGAAAGTTTACTAAAAAGAGGTGTTTAGATGATTGATTTACTATCTATTGCTCGAACAGAGGCGGGCGGAGGTGATTTACTTGGCCTACTTTCCAGTATGTTCGAATCTTCGGATGTAAGACCTGAAGGCTATTCCGACGCAGTAGTTTGGCAAGGGGGAAATCACAACGGCAATCTGAATCCAGTGGCGCATTCTTTGACTGACGCCTATGCGTTATTAGGAACTATAGCAGCAGCAGATATATTGGGACTTCCTTTTTATGCAGTTCCGATGTGGTCACAATACAGGCATGATACCAAACTAGAGTCTTTGGCTTGGTTCGGTAATATGCCATGTACGTCTATCAAATGGTCTACTGCGGGAGATGCCTATGTAAATGATGGCAGCGGCGGTCGGGTTGTTGTAATGGGGAAATCAGGTAATGCTCCTTTGAGAACCCAAGCAGGAGTTTACTGCAACGTAAGGCCATACGGACCTATTACTGTAGTGAGATGTATGCCCTGTCTTCCTTACTCTCAAGACAAAGATAAGTTTGAAGTGAATGAATTGGGTATTGTACATTCAGAAATGAATACTCCGGGAGTTCAAATGGCCTACGCTAATAGGTTATTCCTTAAGATGGTAAATGATAGCGGGCAGTTAGGTCGTGTTGCTATGAAACCTACTCAGGCTATGGAAGATGGAATCAATGCCGGACTACATTCATGGTTATTAAAAGGCACCAAATTTGAGGTTGGTAGACGGTATGCGGTAGATCCGTACGAAGAACACAAAGATCGTATAGATAAGATAGCTTCACTTCTGCCGTCCGATTTTAAGGACGGAATGGAAAATTGGGGAGGCCGAATTGAACAACACATTTCAGATACCAACTATGGATTACTAATTTGGGATCTTATCGAGCAAAGGGATACGATAGTCCTTGCAACCGATCTGGATGGCGACAGATTAACAGACTTATTAGCTGATATTTCCGACCCTTTGCGTGCTTTCGGTGACAAAGTGGTTCAGCACGTAGGTAAAGATGTAAGCATGTGGGATGCGTGGTCTGAAATGGGGTACACCACCGGCAATGGAAGGGATATGACATCAGTTATGCATAGGATGGATGGCCCCCCAATACATGAACAGACTCTCGGGTCGGCAGATGCTATGTTGCTACGATTGCTGGATGGGGACGAATCTATGGGAGGAACCAAGAGACCATACGATCCACGAATACACTTTGTGTTGATACGTGATGCATATTTAGATGCCAATCCGGGTAATACGGAACTGAAGGAGTGGTTAGATAATGCGCTTGAAATTTTCGACGGTATTTATGGAGAGAACAGACCTGGATTCCTTGAAGGTTATAAAGCCTTAAAGGAAGGGATTACCCCTTGGGGGTCCTAAGTGGGATTTTATGATTGCCAGTTAGCCCTTCATGCGCTAGCTGGCAATTCCTGGGACAGGGAAACGACTAGTTAAAGACAAAACTTCTTCTTGCACTTCTTTCTCGACTTTGGAGTCCTCGATATTTTGCAGTACTTTTAAGATTAAAGTAGCTATAGCTTTAGCCTCTTGGATTTTCATACCTCTGGTTGTTATTGCTGGGGTCCCAAGTCTGATACCGCTCGCCTGCCTCGGAGGTTTTTCGTCGAAAGGTATGGCATTTCTATTTATTACAATGTTTGCTCTGCCCAGAGACTCTTCCGCTTGCTTGCCTGATAATCCCATCGGGGTAACGTCCACGAGGGCCATATGATTATCCGTGCCGCCTGAAACCAAACGTAATCCTCCTTCATGCAGTGTTCCGGCTAGCGCTTTTGCGTTATCAATCACCTGAGTTTGATATTGGATAAAACTATCGGATTCGGCCTCTCTAAAAGCGACGGCTTTAGCTGCGATAGTGTGTTCCAGTGGTCCGCCCTGCATATTAGGAAATACTGCGCTGTTCAATTTTTTTCCGAGTTCAGATTTACCTAAAATTATTCCGCCCCTCGGTCCTCTTAGCGTTTTGTGAGTGGTGGATGTCACGATGTCAGCACTCTCCACAGGTGATGGATGAACTCCAGCCGCCACCAGACCTGAAATATGAGCCATATCAACCATAAGTTTTGCGTTTACTAAGTCGCATATTTCTTGGAATGATTGGAAATCTATCGTTCTTGTGTAGGCTGATGCTCCAGCTACTATCAGTTTTGGTTTGTTTTCTTCAGCTATTTTTTTTACTTCTCTGAAGTCGATGGTTTCGAGTTCACGATCTACTCCATATGTCACAAAATTGTAGAGTTTGGCCGAAAAATTCACTTGGCTTCCGTGGGTTAAATGACCGCCGTGGTCCAATCCCATACCCATTACGGTGTCTCCTGGTTGTAGTGACGCAAAATATGCAGCCATATTTGCCTGGGCACCGCTGTGTGGTTGTACATTTGCAAAGTCTGCATTAAAAAGGGATTTTGCTCTATCGATGGCAAGCTGTTCTACTATGTCAACGAATTCGCACCCTCCATAGTATCTTCGACCTGGGTATCCTTCAGCATATTTATTGGTGAATACTGATCCTTGAGCTTCCAGTACTGCAGGGCTGGCGTAATTTTCAGAAGCTATTAGGTTTATATTATCTTTTTGGCGTCTTTTTTCATTTTCTATTGCATCAGATATTTCAGAATCGATATACTGCAAATTCATTTGATATTCCTTTACAAGTCTTTAAAAACCTCTTCACTTAATATTAATCCATCAGGACTTCATGGTGGGTAAAATTAAACATATACAATTCAGTGCCTAAATAAAAACTCTTGGAGGAAGTTGTCTTGCCTAGCTACTATAGCTACTGTAGAGTATTTGAAGGTATTTATCATGCCTCTGGCATGTAAAAGCAAGTCGGAACAAAAGGAAATGGCGGCCTTTCAAAATGGGCAAAGGTATTCTCGAAACTTATAAAAAATTCCTTCCCATTACCTCTGAAACCCCAATTTTCACCCTGGGTGAAGGGAACACTCCGTTAGTTGAATCGAGGAATATTGCGAAGGAAGTCGGATGTAAGTCCTTGTTCTTTAAGCTAGAAGGATGTAACCCAACTGGTTCATTCAAGGATCGAGGAATGGTTGTAGCTGTTGCCAAGGCTGTTGAAAAAGGGATTACTTCAATAGCGTGTGCTTCCACAGGTAACACAAGTGCTTCTGCAGCTGCATATGGAGCCCATCTCGGTTTGAGGACTACCTTGATCGTACCTAAAGGCAACGTAGCCAGAGGCAAGCTAACTCAGGCTGTGGCATATGGTGCCCATATAGCGCTAATTGACGGTAATTTCGACCGAGCTCTAGAAATCACCCGAGAGTTGTGTGAACGGCATCCTGTTGAATTGGTAAATTCACTAAATCCCAATCGGATCGAGGGTCAAAAGACTGCGTCTTTTGAAATCATTGGGGAACTGGGCAAAGCACCGGATCACCTTTTTATTCCAGTTGGTAATGCCGGTAACATCACCGCATATTGGAAAGGTTTTGTTGAAGCTCATCAAGAGGGACTTTCCGACACTCTACCGGTGATGAACGGATATCAGGCATCTGGAGCCTCGCCAATAGTTGACGGACATGTCGTAGAAGAACCTCGCACTGTAGCTTCTGCCATACGTATCGGGAATCCTGCCAGTTGGGAATCGGCTTTAAAAGCCCAAAACGAGTCAAATGGTGTCATCGATAAAGTCGATGATGATGAGATACTAATGGCCTACCGTAGATTGGCTGCTGAGGAAGGTGTTTTTTGTGAACCTGCATCTGCGGCTTCCTTGGCAGGGTTACTTAAAAGAGTTAACGCTGGGGAATCTTTTAAAAATAAGGATGTTGTATGTGTAATTACAGGCAATGGTCTTAAGGATCCTGATATCGCTAATGGAATAGAACCGGTTTCTTTAGATGAATATGAGGCTAATGTAGACTCAGTGGAAGATGCGCTTTCATTGCCATGAATAAAGATCAGGTAAATGGCAGTTCCAAGGATGCATGTTTTGATTACTCCAAAATCAGTATGGCAGTTAGGGACATTTTGCAGTCGATAGGAGATGATCCGGATAGGGAGGGGCTCCGCAACACTCCTGATCGAGTAGCAGAGTTGTATCAGGATTTGTTTTCTGGGATGAGATGTGATCCAGCTGAGATATTAAGCGTATTTTTTGAAGAGAACCATACAGATCCTGTAGCTTTCACTGATATTTCATTCAATTCAATATGTGAACATCATCTTCTTCCTTTTTATGGCCATGCACATGTTGGCTACATTCCAAAGGGTAAGATAGTTGGTGCAAGTAAGGTCGCTCGACTAGTAGATGGTTTATCTAAAAGACCTCAAATTCAGGAAAGGCTGACCACTCAAATTGCTGATGCAATCTATCGTTGCCTTGGTGCGACTTCTGTCTATGTGTTTGTCTCTGCTGAACATATGTGCATGACTTTGCGAGGAGTAAAGAAAACTGAAAGTAGAATAATCACTTCTGCTCAGAGAGGAGAAGCGAATGAAGTACAGCAACTTATAAAAATTATAGATTTATCAAAATCATAAGAGGCGAAATGAGCTATTTTGAGAATAGTGATCAAGTTGAGTCAACCTGGTCAAAAATAATGACTGAATGCTACGTGAACACAATATTTATTACTCCTCAATGGCAAGGCACTTGGTGGAATAGGTTCAAGAGTGACATTAAGCCTTCGATACAGGTTTTGACGTCGGGTGGCAATGCAATAGGTGTACTCCCATTGCTATTGGAGAATAAAGAGGCAACATTTATCGGAGATTCTGACGTCTACGATTATATGGATTTTCCAATTGTCCAAGGTTATGGGGAACAATTTTTTTCAATGGCATGGGATTACCTATCTGAGATGGGGTGGGATACGCTTCGCTTAGAATCTATACCTGAAAATTCTCCTACTTTGGAATACCTACCAGAGGTGGCAAGAAACAATGGATTTAATGTTGAACTGCATAATTCGGATACTACCCCTTGTATGGATTTGCCCGGTTCTTGGGAAGACTATTTATCTGGGTTGAGAAAGAAGGATCGTCATGAATTGAGACGGAAACTGCGTCGGTTGGAATCCAATAGTGAATTTAAACAATATGCTGTTGAAATTAAGGACGAATCAGTGAGAGAAGACATGGACGAATTTTTTCGTCTCATGGCTTTAAGTAGGGATGACAAAAGCGACTTTTTAACACAGGAAAACAAGGAGTTTTTCGTTGACCTGGCTTTAAATTTTTCGGAATCAGGAAAATATAAATTGTTTTTTATGGAGATAGATGGGGTTAGAGTCGCCAGCTGCATTTGCTTTGACTATGACGGAACATACTTGCTGTATAACAGTGGTTATGATCCGGAAAAATCTTCATTGAGCGTTGGACTGCTTAATAAGGCCCTAACAATTCAAGAAGCTATATCACAAGACATTAAAGAATATAATTTTCTCAGAGGCACAGAGCGATACAAATATCATTTAGGAGCAAGTGACCGCGCGGTTTTTGACTTAATAATAACTCGTTAACGTGATGGGGCTATGATAATAGGATTAGTGAGTTTTCATACTTGCCCAAAGGCTAATCTTGGTGAAAAAGATGCCGGCGGGATGAATGTATACCTTGATAATCTTGCGAGAAGCTTAGATTTGATGGGTCATACTGTTTATGTTTTTACGCGCAAACACGACTTTGAAGAATCGGTTGAATTTAGCATTGGAACCAGATCAAAACTTGTACATATAAATGCCGGGAACCAGGAAGTTTTGAAAAAAGATCTGATTGATCTGATCTCTGAGTTTTCTAGTAACGTTCAGACGTATATGGTCGATGAAGGTATCGAGTTAGAAATACTACATACCCATTATTGGCTTTCGGGCTTGATCGGAGATTTATTGTCGGAAACATGGGGGATTCCTCATGTAATTACATTCCACACCTTGGCAAAGACCAAATTGAGAGCGCTTGCAGATGGGGAAGAACATTTCTCGAGGACTGACTCTGAATACAAGTTGATGGATAGTGTCGATGGGATTCTAGTTTTAACGCAAAAAGAAATTCAAGACATACGAGAATTGTATGGAGAATTTTCAAATAAAATTGCGGTCGTGCCCCCTGGCATAGATCTAAAAATGTTTTATGACTGTGGAATTTACACAGCAAGAAATGAATTAAATATACCTAGAGAAAGTAAGATGATTCTTTTCGTAGGTCGGATTGACCCTATTAAAGGGCTTGAGCTTTTAGTCCGAGCAGTGTCGTTGATAGCTTCAGAAAAAGATGTTTTGCTCTATATTGTTGGAGGTGGTGATGAAGGAGATAAATATTTAAGTTTCATCAAATCTTTAGTAGAAAAGACTGGGTTGGTGGAAAAGGTTATTTTTACAGGACCGATCGCCCACGACGAGCTAAGGACTTATTACAATGCTGCAGATGTATTTGTTCTTCCTTCGCATTACGAAAGTTTAGGCTTTGTGGCCATAGAAGCGATGGCGTGTGGCACCCCGGTAGTCGCCTCAAGGGTAGGTGGAATACCTTCAGTTGTCGACCATGGATCGACCGGGTATCTTATTCCTTGGCGCTGCCCAGAAGCCTTTGCTGGTCAGATCGAAGTCCTACTGAAAAATGAAGATTTAAGCGGTTTTATGTCTCAGCAAGCTCTAAAGAGGTCATATTCCCTAAGTTGGGATTCTACTGCAAAAACAGTATCCCATTACTATGCTGAAATCATCTCCGATGTTGCAAACATTCAATTCGTTTAGCCTTATAGGTCTTTTTGGTACCAGTAGGTCTGGTCTACTTTTTTGAATCCGATACTTTCATATAAATTGGTTGCAGGGATATTTTCAGAATCGACTTCAAGCTCTATGTTGGGGATATTTTGGGATATTAGATAGTGCATTCCAGCAAGTACAACAGCCCTTCCTAATCGCAACCCTCGGTATTTAGGGTGGACTCCAGTCATGGCGACCCAGCCTATGGCCGAGTCGTCACTTCGAGATTCCATTGTCCAGTTATACCCGGCTATTTCTCCATCTTTTTCTATAAATATTATTCCTTGTTCGCTAGTTCGTTCCATCTGTGTTCTGTATTCGATCTGTTTTATGTCGTTAGGCGAAAATCCCCAGTGAGTTCCAAAAGACTGATTTTGAAGCTCCATTAGTGTTTTTACATCTTTTTTATAATCAAAATGGCGTAAAGAATATCCTTGGGGTAGTACCAAATCTTCGATTTCTGGGTTTGTAAATCGTAGATTCCAGTATGTTTTTATTTTCGTCCAAGCATTGTTTTCAAAAATTTGCGGTGAGTTTTTATCGTATTGTGAGATTTGGAAATTGATTACTTTCGCTTTTATTTTGGAACCTTTTTCTACGGCAAGGTCAATAAATTTTTGTAGTACATCTCCAAATTCTGGGCCGCGTTTGATAGTTTGAAGGCCAACCAACCTTCCTATGGGGGGTTCATCAATGAGTTGAAGGAATCCAATTATTTCATTTTCAGATAGAGCTATGTAACAGTCATTTTCAGGGTTTGAAGGAGGTATATTGATGCTCTGACTAAAGAAAATTTGAGATAATTCCTTGGGTGAATTCAAAGACCCGTTAACTGAATTGATGAATTCTACGAGTTTTATTTGATAAGGGGCTGAAAAATTGATGATTCTAATCATTTGATATTAAAAAATTGTTTGAACTGTGATTCTATCAGAGTAGCCAGAATTATTTCAGAAGTGTAGTTTAGAACTATGATCGATATTTATGACATCCACAATCATCTTTTGCCAGGCGTTGATGACGGTCCCCAGGAGTTATCTGAAGCAATCAAAATATGCAAAATTGCCGAGAGTCAGAATACAAAAGCCGTGATTGTAACCCCTCATCGTAAAGATGTTAATGAGAATCTTTCAGTGCAGATAGTCAAAGACCTTGTTTTGGAAATAAATCAAACTCTGAAGGAAGATAAATCAGATATTGAAATCAAATTAGGAATGGAAAATCATATTGATTTGGCTTTGCTTAGAGACGTAGAGGAAGGGAAAGCACTAACATTAAATGATAGTGGATACATACTAGTTGAAATGCCA
Organism: SAR202 cluster bacterium; assembly: GCA_008373095.1. GTDB lineage: Bacteria > Chloroflexota > Dehalococcoidia > Lucifugimonadales > UBA826 > UBA11996. The sequence continues at coordinate 56,100 of RQOP01000036.1, forward strand.
TGGGAAGGACGCCCTCCATATATAGAAGATATTATTGCCAATTTGTTGAGTTATGGTCTCACTCCAGTGTTGGCACATCCTGAAAGGATGAATGTATTTGAAGAGGAACCAAAATTGTTATTTGATTTCGTCCAAATGGGCTGCATATCACAACTGACGGCAAGCAGTTTATACGGCAAATTCGGTAATAATGCTTTGAATAATTCGATTGATATTATGAAGCATGGATTAGCACATGTAATTGCCTCTGATACTCATATGGCTGCGGGACAAAGATGCTATGACATGGAACTAGGTTTCACTCATGCAAAACGCATAGTGGGATTAGATATGGCTACGAGGATGTGCTCTATAAACCCTTTGGCCGTATTACAAAATCAGAGAATCTGATTTATCGAATACTCTCCGAAACCTTTTGCCAAATTATTTCTCTGATCTCTTCGGATGATTTTTGACCGTCTATGATATTCCACACTTCCGGATTTGATTTTGCGAGGCTCAAATAGCCTTTTCTTACTTGATTGTGGAATTCCATAGATTCTTTTTCAAACCTATCCTTAGGGTCTGATTTTTTCCTTTTAAAGGATATTTCGGGTTCTATGTCTAGCAAAAATACTAAATCTGGATGTAATTGGGATGTGGTGATGGAATTAATCTCAGATATAACATTTAGATCCAATCCTTTAGCATGTCCTTGGTAGGCAATTGAGGAATATATATACCTGTCACATACGACCACTGAATTGGCATTAAGAGCTGGTAAAATTTCGTTTTGGATTAGTTCGGATCTTGCTGCAGAAAATAGAAATAGTTCAGATAATGGGTTTAGTTCTGTGCCTTGCAAAATGAGGTTTCTTATCTTTTCACCCGTATTTGTACTACCTGGTTCCCTAACCAGTAAATTAGATTTACCTTCCAAGGTGAGTCTTTCAGAAAGAAGAAGGGACTGGGTACTTTTCCCGCTTCCTTCGACCCCTTCAAGCACTATGAAAGTTTTCTTACTAGACATCGACTTTATGTATCAAAACTGATCTATGAGGCTCTTTCCCTTCGCTGCTGGATTCAAGACCGTATTCATTAGCTATTTGATGTTGCAGTCTCCTGACGTAGGAATTCTGAGCCCTAAGAGTGATTTCTGATTCCCCATTAGATATTTTTTGAGCTGCTTGTTCAGCTTCTAATAAAGCTAATGATCTTTCTGATTCTGAACCCATATAGGATTGTTCATTTTTCGTAACAGCTCTTATAAATTGCTCAATTTGGTGGACTGTATTTTTTCGCAGTACAAATACCGGTTTACCCATTTTCTCGGCACTTTTCAAAGCTTGGGTTCCTCTGCGGTGGTAATTTTTGGTTGTTACCAGCATTTCTGCTTTTTTGATATCTCCTACCAGAGTTATTGGAGCATTTAGCGATCTGATTACTTGGTCAAACCTGCCTTTATTAACACCGTAAGGCATAATGGGAGTTAGTTTTGCTGGTTCAGTTGGCAATTGGTCACTACCATTTAACGTCTCAAAATTTGTCTCTTGTGAATCGGGGCTTCGATTTACTTCATTGGAATTAAATGAACTCATATGCTTTCTAATTGTGCCGTCGTCTTCTACCGATCTCACCTCTGAATTAACCGTCTGTTTTCTCAACATTCTATCGACAGTTGAGGCCACGTCTGAATGGACTGTTACTAGGTTCCAGCCTTGTATTTCAACTAGTTTTTCAAAAGTGGGAGGGGCATTTCTCTCTAAGACAGTTTTTTGGGTTCTTCTTCTTCTGGCCTCAATATCTCCCAGGGTAACTGTCTGGATACCCCCCACTAAATCGGATAATGTAGGATTCATAATCAGGTTTTCAAGGGTGTTTCCGTGAGCTGTGGCGACCAACTGAACACCTCTTTCGGCGATTGTTCTAGCTGCATTTGCTTCTAGTTCGGTTCCGATTTCGTCTATGACGATTACTTCTGGCATATGGTTTTCCACAGCCTCGATCATTACATCGTGTTGTTTTGTGGGGGACGGAACTTGCATTCTTCGAGCTCTACCGATAGCTTTGTGGGGTATGTCTCCATCACCGGCTATTTCATTAGATGTATCTACTACGATCACTCGTTTCCCCGCGTCTTCTGCCAGTACTCTCGCTACCTCTCTCAGCATTGTTGTCTTTCCTACCCCTGGTTTTCCTAGTAGTAATACACTTTCCCCTGAAAGGATTAAGTCTTCTATGATTTTTATAGTGCCATAGACGGCCCTTCCAACTCTAAAGGTAATGCCAACTATTTTCCCAGCACGGTTTCTAATTGCGGAAATCCTATGAAGAGTTCGTTCGATACCAGCCCTATTATCAGCTCCAAAAAGACCGATTCTGCTAGTAGCATACTCAAGGTCATCATTGGTAACCTCGTCAGTCTCCAGAAGTTTGTTTTCTCCTAGGAAACGGGCTTCAGGTTGTCTACCTAAATCTAAGACGACCTCCAATAATTCTCCTATATTTTTTTGGGATAGAAGAGGGGCCCGTAATCTTTCAGGGATCACATCCACTAGAACATTGAGATCTATATCTGTTTCTTGGATCACCGCTGTCGAGGTCCTCCCAAGCTTTATGGTGTTGAATGCGCTATATCTACGAACATTGAGTGCATTCGTGAATCTGCTGTTAATTCAGGATGAAATGAAGTGGCAAGGAGTCGGTTCTGTTTCACAGCTACTGGTTTACCTTCACCCACCTCAGCTAGTATTTCTACCCCACTTCCAATCTGAGTTACAAGAGGTGCTCTTATGAAAATGGCGTGCATTGGAGGACCATCAATTCCATGGATATCTAAATCAGTTTCGAAACTGTCTATTTGTCTCCCAAAAGCGTTGCGACTGACCTCAATATCCATCAACCCCAGCGGGTTAGGTCTCTTGTCGTTAAGATTCTTCGCGATGACTATCATCCCTGCACAAGTTCCCCAAACAGCAAGACCTTCATTCACTTTGTCCACAAGAGGTGTCCGCAGTTCATATATGTCAATCAATTGGACGATTGTTGTACTTTCACCGCCCGGTATGATCAAGCCGTCCAGATCGTCTAGGTGTTCTGGCAATCGGACTTCGCTTGACTCTATACCAATCGAATCAAGCATTTTCCTGTGTTCTAGAACGTCGCCTTGTATAGCCAAGACGCCTATTGATGCCAACTTTACCAGCCTCTAGTGGCGAATTGCTCTGATTCAGGCATATTCCTGACATCAAGTCCTGGCATGGATGCTCCTAATCCTTTGGAAACAGAAGCCAGCATTTCAGGATCCTTGTAATGAGTAGTGGCTTTGACAATAGCATCGGCCATAATTTGAGGGTTCTCAGATTTAAATATTCCAGAACCTACGAATACTCCGTCAACACCAATTTGCATCATCAATGCTGCGTCAGATGGTGTTGAAATCCCTCCGGCAGCGAAGTTCACAACGGGTAGGGAACCGGTCTCGTGTATTTCTTTTACCAACTCATATGGAGCTTTTAGGTCGCGAGCAGTAGCCATTAATTCATCTATTTCCATGCCCTTGATGTGGTTAATCTGACCAAGCACCTTCCTAGCGTGTCGAACGGCTTCCACAATGTTTCCAGAACCTGCTTCTCCTTTGGTTCGTATCATAGCTGCCCCTTCCCCGATTCTTCGAAGCGCCTCCCCTAAATCTCTGGCACCACACACAAACGGTACCGAAAAGTCGTGTTTGTTAATGTGGTTGTTTTCATCGGCCGGTGTTAGTACTTCAGATTCGTCAATGTAATCGGTTCCAAGTGCTTCCAAAACTTGGGCTTCCACGAAATGACCAATTCTTGCCTTGGCCATAACGGGAATAGTAACCGACTCAATTATCTCGGCAATCATCTGTGGGTCTGACATCCTAGCTACTCCACCCGCAGCCCTGATATCAGAAGGGACTCTCTCAAGTGCCATTACAGCAACAGCACCAGCGTTTTCTGCAATTTTCGCCTGGTCTGGTGTGACCACATCCATAATAACGCCACCTTTCAGCATTTGAGCTAAACCTGATTTTACAGCCCAAGTTCCTGTGTTAGGTTTTATTTCCGTTGCCATCTATAAGCCTCCGTAGTCAATTTTGCAATATCAAAGCACTTGGATAAATTATAACGCCACTTACTGTCTAGCTTCAATTATGAGTCTTAAACTTACCTTTTATATGCCAGCGTCAGCAACAAGTTTTGCCAGTTCCACCGTTCTGCAGCTGTATCCCCATTCATTGTCGTACCACCCTACCACTTTTGCCATATTATCTTCCAAAGTTATGGTGGATAGTCCGTCAATGGTGCAGCTAAAGCGACTTTCACGATAGTCAGAACTGACTAGTGGTTCATCAGAATAGTCGAGGATGCCATTAAGTTTGTTTTGGGCAACTTCCATATATGCTTCATTAATATCTTCAGCAGTTACCTTGGTTTTAAGAGTCGAAACAAAATCCGTTACTGATACAGTGGCGGTGGGTACTCTAAAAGCCATACCGTGCACTTTCCCATATAAATTTGGCAGGACTTCGCCTACTGCCTTGGCAGCACCAGTGGTAGTTGGAATGATATTCATAGCCGCCGCACGAGCTCGGCGCATGTCTTTATGTCTTTTATCAAGTACTTGTTGGTCATTTGTGTAAGCATGGATCGTTGTCATCATTCCTTGTTGCACACCAAAATAATCGTCTAATACTTTCACTAAAGGTGCAACACAATTAGTAGTACATGAAGCGTTGGATAATATGTGATGTTTGTCTTTGTCATATTGATGCTCGTTGACTCCTATCACTATGGTGATATCTTCATTTTTTGCCGGAGCTGAAATAATGACTTTCTTTGCGCCTCCTTCCAAATGTCCAGACGCCTGGGCTGAGTTAGTAAATTTTCCTGTGCATTCAATTACGATATCTACACCATGTTGGCCCCACGGTAATTGCGAAGGGTCCTCAGAATTCAAGCATGCGATAGAGTTGCCATCTATTACTATTGAATCTTCTGTCCAGGAAACATCGCCTTTGTAGGTACCGTAGGTTGTGTCGTATTTGAACATATGGGCATTATTTTCAGGGTCCGCAAAACTGTTTATCGCTCCTACCTCCACATTTTCGTATCCTTCCTGAGTAACAGCCCTTAGTACCAACCTACCTATTCTCCCAAATCCGTTAATGCCGATCCGTGTTTTCATTTAATTTAAGCCCTTCTAATCTACTAAGTATCTCTTTGCATATTTAACTAGTTTATGTACCGAGAGTAAACATCACTTCCACCAAAGGTACAACTCGCTCCCAATTTCTCTTCGATTCTTATAAGGCGGTTGTATTTCGCAGTTCTTTCACCTCTTGCAGGGGCACCAGATTTTATTTGCCCCGTGTTTGTGGCTACAGCTAAGTCAGAGATCAAAGTGTCTTCGGTTTCTCCTGATCTATGGCTCATGACAGTTCCCCATCCGACAGACTGAGCTAATTTAATAGCCTCCATTGTCTCTGTCAGAGTGCCAATTTGATTTGGTTTAACAAGCAAGGCATTAGCTGCTTTTGATTTAATCCCCTTTTCTATTCTGGATGGATTTGTGGTGAGTAAGTCATCTCCCACCAGCTGTATTTCATTGCCAAGTCTATGGGTCATTTCTTTCCAGTCATCCCATTCATCATCGGCCAGACCGTCTTCAATGCTAACGATCGGATATTTAGCAGCCCATTTTTGGTAGGTGCTGGTTAGGGCAGTTCCCGAAATAGTTATACCGTCACAGTCCAGTTTATATATCTTCTCGTTAGGGTCAAAGAGCTCTGCAGCAGCGGTGTCAAGAGCGATGAAAAAGTGAACACCACATTCATACCCTGAGTCGGATATTGCGTCGACGAGCAGTTCCAGGGCCGCCTCGTTTGATGGAAGGCTAGGAGCAAATCCACCTTCATCCCCTACGGTTGTACTGAGATTTTTTCCACTCAGGATTTTTTGGAGCGATTGATAGACTTCTGATCCAGCCCTTATGGCCTGTGCGAAAGTTTTAAATCCAGCAGGTACGATCATGAATTCTTGAATATCGCTGGAATGTTCTGCATGTTTACCACCATTAATCACATTTAACATAGGAACAGGAATAATGTAATTCTCTGACCTTGAAATGTGAGAATATAATTCCTGCTTAGAAGATTTTGCTGCTGCTTTTGCTGCACCCAGGGAAACAGCTAATATTGAGTTTGCCCCCAAATTGCTTTTATTTTCTGTTCCATCTAATTCAATCAGTTTTGCATCTAATTCCTCTTGATCGTAGGCATTCATACCTTTTATGTGTGGAAATATTATTTCAGTAATATTGTGGAGTGCTTTAAGTACCCCTTTACCGTGGTATCTATTTCCATCTCCATCCCTTAGTTCAACCGCCTCATATTGACCGGTACTTGCACCTGAAGGTACTGCAGAGGTCCCTACTGATCCGTCTTTCAGTACAATATCTACCTCCACCGTTGGATTCCCTCTGGAGTCTAGGATTTCTCGTGCATTTACATTGTCAATTGTTGTCATTGTAAGGTTGACCTTAATTTTTTATGGCTTGAGAAATGGCAATTTCGACGGCTTGTTCAGGGCTATCTGCCACTATTATTCCACAATCCACTTTTTCATTTCTTGCTAAGCTCCATGTGTTTAAACCAATTACCGGCTTTGATTCAGAAAGAGCTAACCCGATTTCAGATAAGGTTCCATATGCACCACCAATCGCAATAATGGCCTCGCCAGCCCTGATTACTAACAAGTTTCGACCATTTCCGAGCCCCGTGCATATGGGAATGTCTACATATTGATTGGAATCAAGAGAGTCTAAGCCCGGTAATATACCGATGGTGGTCCCACCGTTTTCTTTTGCACCTTTGCATACAGATTCCATGACACCGCCTTGCCCACCGCAGACTACAGTTGCATTAGCCTTTGCTAGGAGCCGGCCCACCTTTTCAGCAAGTATGGCATTTTCGGAAGATGCAGTGCTTTCACCTATAACAGTAATGATCAAGTGTCACCTTATTAGAAATGCCACGCGTTAAATCTATTGTGCTCCAGCCATAACATCTATTAATTCTTGAACAGCGTCCGCTGATTTTTTTAGAGCAATGAGTTCGTCGTTATTCAAGTTTAATTCCACAACTTCTTCAACGCCGCTGGCGCCCAGTTTCACTGGGACCCCTACATATAGATCATTAATGCCGTATTGCCCTTGCAAATATGCTGTGCAGGGAAGTATTTCCTTTTTGTCAAAAAGAATAGCTTCAACCATTTGTACTATTGAGGCCGACGGAGCATAAAAGGCACTGCCTGTCTTAAGATAGTTAACTATCTCCGCCCCACCGTCTCGGGCTCTTTGTACAATTTCTTCTAACCGTTTGGGGTCAATTAACTTTGATACAGGGGTTCCTGCTACATTGGTGCTTTCAACTACAGGTACCATTGTGTCGCCGTGGCCGCCAAGTACATAGGCAGACACTGAATTCACTGATACTCCTAGTTCTTCAGCAAGGAAAGTTCTGTATCTTGCTGTATCTAATATTCCCGCCATGCCGACGACTTTATTAGAGGGGAACCCAGTGACTTTTAGGGCCTGTTGAGCCATGGCATCTAGAGGGTTTGTGACTATCAAGTGGACACTGTCTGGGGAAAATTTGGCTGTTTGTTCAACTACACTGGTAACTATTTTCATGTTGGTGAGTAGTAAATCATCTCTGCTCATACCTGGTTTGCGGGCTATTCCAGATGTGACAACAACTACATCAGACCCAGCTGTTTCTTCGTATCCGTTGGTTCCTACTATTGTTGCATCTGTGCCTAAAATTGGTCCGGATTCCAGCATGTCTAATGCCTTTCCTTGCGGCAATCCATCGACTATATCGACTAACACTACATCAGAATATCCCTTGTCAAAAATTCTTTGTGCTGTTGTGGCACCGACATTTCCTGCTCCAACAACAGTTACTTTGTTTCTCATTTGATCCCTCTTTGTTTTAATTTCAAATAGTCTTTTTCACTTAATTATGCGCAATCATGCATTGCTAGGTGATTATAGCTAGTAGGTCTCCCTTCACAACAGTTTGACCTGGTTCTACTGGCAATGATTGGATGCTGCCATCTCTAGGTGCGGGTAAGGTGTTTTCCATTTTCATGGCTTCTAAAACTGCCACCGGGTCACCTTGTTTGACCTCCTGTCCCACTTCTACTAAATACCTCAAAATTACACCAGGCATAGGGGATTCTAACTGACCCTCAGAATTTTCTGTATGCCCATTAACTGACGGTTTTGTTTCACTACCTTTTTGGGTTTTTATGCCATCAGATATCGATATTAAGTTTTGGTCGGTAGGGTCAACTTCTACTTTGAACAAAATGTCATCTATGTATACGTTGAATGAGCGGATGTTTGAGCTTTTTGTTGGGGCTTGTTCCGTTGCTTTGGAGCTAGTATCTACACTCAATGGTTGCTTGCTTTCAGCATCCCTATCTTCTTCTGAGGCGTCTATTCCATGTTTTATCCGGAGGAATTTCATTCCTGTAGTGGGATATAAGGCATAAATTAATACATCATCAATATCGGAAGTTATGTCTTTCAGGTCATCTTCTGCTTTATTGAGTTCAGGTTCTAAAATATTTCCAGGCCTCTCAGTGATGGTGGTGATTTCCGTTTCATCTTCAGATTCGAAGACGGTCGCTTTGACTGACACATCAACTTTTCCTGGCGGTCTTCCATACATGCCACTTATATATTCTTTAACCTCGTTGGATACCATTTTGTATCTGCCAAAGATCACATTGCTAACCGCCTGTGATCCTACCATTTGACTCATTGGGGTTACGAGTGGAGGGTAACCGAGTTCTTTTCTAGTAACGGGTATATCCTCAAGCACATCCTCTAGTTTATCCAGTGAACCTATATCTCTAAGTTGTGAAATTAAATTGCTTGCCATTCCGCCTGGTATCTGGTGACTCAAAACCTTAGCGTCTATCACGGCAGCTCTCGGTGTTTCCATGTACTCTCTGTACTTGGGCAAAATTGATTCCATGTAATCCCCTAGTCCTATAAGAGTATCCAGATTGAATTTCGGGTCGTACTCTGTTCCTCGCAGGGTTACTACCAGGGGTTCTACAGCGGGTTGAGAGGTCCTTAAAGCTAGCGGTGCCAAGCATGTATCTACTACGTCAACCCCTGCTTCTATGGCCTTCAGAACTGTCATGGACGCCATACCGCTCGTGTAATGAGTATGCAATTGAATTGGGACATTTATTACTTTTTTCAACTCTGAAACCAACTCAAATGCATCGTATGGGGATAGCAGTCCGGCCATGTCTTTTATACAGATGCTATCTGCACCCATATTCTGGAAGGATTTGGCTCTATCTAGGTAGTAATCCAAATTATAAATTGGACCTTCCATTTTCCCACTTTCTGTGACTGAATAGCAGATAGTCATCTGTAGGTGCTTTTGGTTGTTTTTCACTGCAGCAGCAGCTCTTTCTAGGTTCCATTCATCATTTAAGGCATCAAATACTCTAAAAATATCTATTCCGTTCACCGCAGCTCTTTCCACAAAGGCATCCACTACATCATCAGAATATGCCTTGTACCCCACTAGTGACTGTCCCCTCAGCAACATAGACAGCGGTGTTTGGGTTATGAGTTTTTTAAATCTTCTCAAACGTTCCCATGGGTCTTCGGATAAATATCTGGTCGTAGCGTCAAATGTAGCTCCTCCCCAGACTTCCATTGATGCGAAACCAATCTGATCCATTTCAGAGGCAATGGGCTCCATATCTTCCATTCTTAATCTGGTGGCAAGAAGACTTTGATGAGCGTCGCGGAATGTAGTGTCAGTTATCCCGAAAGACTTAAGTGTAATCATATAATCAGGTGAATCCTTGCAATTATTTATAAGTACTGATGCTTCCCAGTCCAACCTCTTATTTGGCGGTTATGAGAATATGGGATTTGATCCAAGATTGCATGTCTCCAAGGAGTTATCAGGTTCTTGTTATTTTGCTTAGAACGTTTTATACCGTCATTCAGATACATGTGAATGGCCGCTGATATGGCTGCTATGTGCTTTTGGGTTGGTTTCATACAGTCTATAAAGGGATGCTTCCGTGTTTTTTCGGTGGCATGTTGTCTCTTTTATTTGCTAGCATCTTAAGTGCCTTAATAACTTTTGTGCGCGTTTCACCGGGTTCTATAACATCATCTATCATACCTCTGCTAGCCGCTATATAAGGGTTCATCAAGTTTCCCTCATATTCGGACACCAGTTCAGCAGTTAACTTTTTGGGATTATCCGAATCCATAATTTTTGACCGGTGAATTATGTTTACAGCTCCTTCAGCGCCCATAACAGCAACTTGTCCGGTTGGCCACGAATAGTTGATGTCGCCCTTAAGATTTTTGCTACTCATCACAATATAAGCTCCACCATAGGCCTTTCTTGTCAAAATGCTTATTTTAGGAACTGTGGCTTCAGCGTATGCGAATATCAGTTTTGCTCCGTGTCTAATTATGCCGCCATATTCTTGGGAGCTCCCCGGCAAAAATCCAGGTACGTCAATAAAAGTCACCAACGGAATGTTAAAAGCATCACAAAATCTTACAAACCTCGCTGCTTTCACTGAGGCATCTATATCTAAAACGCCTGCGTGGTGGTCAGGCTGCTGGGCTACTATTCCTACAGGGTTCCCTTCGAATCTTGCTAGGCCGACTAAAATATTAGGGGCAAAATTTTGATGTACCTGTAAAAAGTCTTGGCTGTCAACAACTGTATGAATAACGTCCAACATGTTGTAGGGCTGGTTAGGGTTGTCAGGGATGATTTTATTTAATGACTCTGCATATCTATCTGAAGGGTCGGCTGCTGATGCGGGGGGTGGATTTTCCATATTGTTTTGGGGGAGAAAACTTAGTAGCTTTTGGACTTTAGAGATGCAAGATTCTTCAGTCTCCTCAGCGAAATGAGCGACGCCACTTTTTACTGTGTGGGCTTCACTTCCTCCTAAATCTTCATGGGAAATTTCTTCCCCAGTTACGGCTTTAATAACGTCAGGCCCGGTTATATACATCTGTCCTAATCCTTCCACCATAAAAATGAAATCTGTTAGGGCAGGTGAATAGGTTGCACCTCCTGCGGCGGGTCCCATCATTACTGATATTTGAGGAATTACACCTGAGGCCATCACGTTCCTTTGGAAAATAGCTCCATACCCAGACAGACTGTCCACACCTTCTTGGATTCTGGCTCCACCTGAATCTATTAGACCAACAATTGGAGCACCGTTGTCCATGGCTCTGTCCATCACTTTGCATATTTTGTTTGCCACTGCCTCTGACAGCGACCCACCCAGAACGGTAAAATCCTGAGCATACACAAACGTGAGTCTTCCGTTTACTTCTCCATATCCGGTCACAACAGCGTCACCGAGGTACTGTTGGTTTTCTAAACCAAAATCAGTAGATCGGTGCAACACCAAAGGGTCCAATTCTTCAAATGTTCCAACATCTAAAAGCAGAGAAATTCTTTCTCTAGCGGTTAATTTGCCTCTTTTGTGTTGGGCGTCTACCCGTTTGTCTCCACCGCCCTTTAGGCTTAGGGCTTTCTTATCAAGTAATTCTGCGTGCTTCTTAGATGTTGAGTTTTCTAGTGACATGTACCTAGATTAAAATGTTAGATGATTAAAGGTAATATTTGGAATGTTAGTATGCTTCCTCGGGAAACAATTATATCTCACCTAAAAAAGTATGTCAGGGGTAGTGGGGATGTGAGTATTTTTAGCGAGTCATCAATGCTTATTTGGATCATGCTAAATGCGGCATTTAAGGATTAGTTTGGAGTTAATCTTGTTTGATTGGGGATCGAAAACTTATGTGATGGGAATTTTGAATACCACTCCGGATTCTTTTTCTAATGATGGTATCTATGCGGACGTCGATTCGGCGATTGCTAGAGGGATTGAAATGTTGTCCAACGGTGCAGACATATTAGATATTGGAGGAGAATCATCGAGGCCTCCTGCGGTCTATGGAGAAGTGAATGAAATATCGCTGACGGAAGAATTGGATAGAGTTATTCCAACTATATCTGGGTTGGCAGATAAAGCTAAATGCTTAATCAGTGTTGATACATACAAATCAAAGGTGGCAGAAGCAGCGATTGCAGCCGGGGCCCATGTTATAAACGACATATGGGGGCTTTCTAGAGATCCAGAAATGGCTCCCCTTATTGCTGATACGGGAGTTTCTGTTGTGTTAATGCATAACGCAGAGGAACCGAAATATTGTGATGTGGTGTTAGATACTTTTGACTTCTTGAAAGCTCAAGTGGAATTTGCGGTGGACAATGGCATAGGCGAGGATAAAATCATTATAGACCCGGGGATAGGGTTTTCTAAAAGAACTGACGAGAACCTTGAGATTTTAAATCGACTGGAAGAATATAAAAAAATAGGGATGCCTTTACTTGTCGGCACATCTAGAAAAGCCACCATTGGACAGATTTTAGGTTTGCCAGTGGATGACCGGATTGAAGGTACTGCAGCCACCATAGCAGTAGCTATTTCACGGGGAGCGGATATGGTTCGGGTTCATGATGTAAAAGAGATGAACAGAGTATCTAAGATGACCGATGCGATTGTGAGGAGGCGATAGATATTAGTAATTCAACTGATGTGTATGTAGGCTTAGGAAGTAATTTGGGTGATAAAAAAGATAATATTTCCCAGGCTACTACCATGCTTACTGACATCTGTAATGAATTGAAATCTTCAAAAGTATATGAATCAACTCCAAAAGGATTTTCTAACCAGCCAAACTTTTTGAATTCTGTATGCAAGGTGTCAACGAATTTGAGTCCTTGGCTTTTCCTTCACCAGTTAAAGGAGATCGAGGCACATTTGCATAGACACAGAGTGTTTCCTAACTCGCCCAGATCTATTGATTTGGACATTTTGTTTTGGGGGAATTTTATTGTTCAAAGTAAAATTTTGACTCTTCCGCATCCGCGGATTGAAGAAAGGTTATTTGCCTTGCAACCATTATCTGAATTAGCACCTGATTTAATCCATCCGGTATTGAAGTTGACAGTTAGCCAGATGATTCGTGAATTAAAAAGGGATCAACCATTGGATAAATGTATACCCCTGGGCCATCTAATTAGGTAGTTTGTTATCACTTGCTGCGCAATTCTGGAGGGAGTAGGTTCGGGATTGAGTTATCGATTGGAAATTTTTCTCCACACCCAATACAAATTAGATTACCCTGAATTATGTCATCTTCCCTTTCTACATCCGCATGGATATCAAAGTTAGATTTGCATAGAGGACATCTAATGATTTCCAAAAATGACTTTTTCACGAATTAACCCCTATGAGTAAGATCATTTTAATTTGATACAGTTGCCATGTATATCATGTTCAATAGGTCTGATAACAGATACACCAACAGACCTAGAATTAGGACCAAATTATAGTTACTTGCAATTTTTGTAAACTGTCTTAGTCCGCCTTTTGGATTGTTGTTGGAATTTGTCTTAACACGAGGTGTTTTTGATTGGCGCTTGGCCCTTATCAAATAGAACATGGCTGCCACGAAAACGATTTTCAGGCCTAGAATTAACGCATATTGGTAGCCTATATTGCCAGGTGTAAGTCTGTTAAATGTCATTATCGCGCCGGTTGTGAGAAGAACGAATATACATGTGTCAACTAATCCCCGGAATTCGATGGAAATTTGCCCTTCTAATTGGCTGATAAAATCCGAGTTAAATTGTCGTGTCGAAGGGTTTAAGACAAGAATCCAGAAAATACTACCCCCCACCCATGCACCAGCAGATACAAGATGAGTCCACCTGACAAATAGATGGAACAAGTCAGTTATATCCAAAATTTAATCCTTGGATCTTTGTAGATTTGTAAGTTTTTGTTCAAGTTCTTCGGCATTTATCTCTCCCTGCCAATATTCCGCTATGTTCCCCTCTGAGTCTACAAATATGGTGGTTGGATATACACTGATTTGATAATCGACTGAGACTTTTCCGGTTGTGTCAGGGCCTACCGCAAAATCTATACTTTTATCATCTACGAACTTTTGCCCATCTTCCATAGAGTCGAGTCCGATAAGTTGAACAGCTACAACATTTACGTCATTTTTATTTTGCATATAGAACTTGTTAAATTGTGGCATTTCCGCGACACATGGGGGGCAAGAAGGGAACCAAAAATTTATAAATGTAGGTGACCCTTGTTGCTGTTCTAAGTTGAATATGTCGCCTTCAGCATGATCAGTCGTACTGTATAACTCTATTGTGAACGACGGGGCTACCTGAGGACGGTCGATCAGTGAACACCCCGCGATCATCAACAATATGGTTGCCACCGATAATAGGGGTTTCATAGGATGAATCTTGGAATTGTGTTCTTGGTTTAGAGTCAGCATTATTGGGGCGGGTTTTCAGATATAAGATTCTGACCTTTCTCTAGTAAGAGACGTATTTTTTCCTCTCCTATATTTCGTTCTTTTAAATAGGTTTCTAGGGCTTCTATTGCGGGAATTGATTCGTGTAACTCTTTTCCTAGTCTATTTTTACTTTCGGTAATGACATTCTTCCTAATCGCAGCTACAAAATTTGCTTCAGACAAACTGTCTCTGATTTTTCTGTCAGATATTTCGCTGTATCTGGATGAGCTAACTTCAATTATTACTTGTGCAATCGTCTCGTAGATGTCGTGCTTTTCTATCTCGGCTACAATTTTCTCGTTAGGAGACCCATCATTTTCCTCTATTTTTATTTGAATAGTTTTGAATCTTCTTGCATTTACCTCAACAAATTTATATGAATTCAACCTATTTTTTTTGTCTGTGCTAGTCGAAATGTCTATTACACAAAAACCTTTGGAATCTTTCTCTTCTCCAAAATCTATTCTTTCCAAACTACCTGAGTAAACTACCGGTGGATCGTCGTTTAATATCTGATGCCTGTGGATATGCCCAAGTGCTACGTAGTCTAATTTTGGATTAGCCAAAAAGTTAGTTGGTAAAAGGTAATCTTTCCCAAGGGTCATAGATTTTTCTGAGCTAGTTTTAGCCAAGTCTACTGATACATGAGAGGCTAATATGCTGGGCATTGAGGAGTCTAAGTTTGCTATTTCTTTATCTAGGTCTTCAATTAATTTTTCCTCAATAGCACTATTAAATTTTTCATTTGATAATTGGTTATATTTCTCAAGGGACATGAAGTCGCCTTTTCTTATCCACGGTAAAGATATTATCTGGATGGACCCATTGCGGGTCTGAACTATTTGTGTGTTTAGTTCGTTTGCGATCTGGACATTCTCTATGTCTAATGTAGGGAATATGTCCAGTGTGGTGGCTGGACCCGGGACGTTTGGGGAATCATGGTTGCCGGCCAGTAGAAAAACCTTGATTCCTTCTCTGGCAAGTCTAGAAATTCTTTTTACAAATTCCCTTTGATGGGTTTGTGTTGGGTTTCTACTTTTGTAGACGTCTCCGCATATCAGTACTAAATCTGCTTCATTATCTATGGAATAATCAACCAGTTCGTCTAATGACCTTAAAAAATCTTGAAGTCGTGATGATGTTCTAGTTTTTGGATCCGGCCTGCTGTAATTTTCGACCCCTATGTGTATGTCAGCGGTATGAATTATTAGCATTTAAACCACTTTTTTGCCGTTTACGATTATCTGCTGATCGTATGGAAATGTAAAAGCAAAACTAACTTTTTAATTTCAATGCGAGCTCTGATTCTAAAGTTTCCAAACTAACTCTAGTCTGCTCCATCGTGTCTCTCTCTCGGATGGTAACAGCATTATCATCAAGGGAATCAAAATCTACCGTCACGCATAAAGGAGTTCCTATTTCATCTTGCCTACGGTATCTCCTCCCTATACTTTGGGCATCGTCGTATTGGATATGCCCTCCAATCAAATTGGATTTACGAAGAGTGTCGAAGACCGATTTGGCTAGGGGGGTCAACTTTTCATTTCTGCTCAAAGGTAGTACGGCAACTTTAACTGGTGAGATAGAAGGATCTAATTTGAGTAATACTCGTGTCTCAGTCTTTCCAGATGCAGAAGTGATTTCTTCTTCATTGTAAGCATCAACCAATAGGGCCATTACGGCTCTGTCTACACCGGATGATGGTTCTATAACATATGGAATGATATGTTGGCCTGAAGCATCATCAAAATAAGTGAGTTTTTCCCCGCTCATTTCCATGTGTGATTTCAAATCGTAGTCTGTGCGGTTGGCGATCCCTTGAATTTCACCCCAGCCCCATGGAAATCTATATTCAATATCATAGGTGGCTTTTGCATAGTGAGACAGTTCGTCTTCATCGTGAGGCCTAACTCGTAAATTTTCTGGGTCCAATCCGATGTCGCGGTACCATGAAAGACAATCTTGAATCCATTTATCATGAATCTCTTCATCTTCCCCAGGCATCACAAAATATTCAATTTCCATCATTTCAAATTCTCTGGTTCTGAAAATGAAATTGCCCGTGGTTATTTCGTTTCGGAAAGACTTGCCAATTTGTGCTATGCCAAACGGAAGTTTTTTTCTGGTTGAGTTGATCACATTATTAAAATTTACGAAAATCCCTTGAGCGGTTTCTGGCCTTAGGTAAACAATAGAGGCATCTTCTTCGACTGGTCCCATAAAAGTTTTAAACATGAGGTGAAAAAGACGAGGTTCGGTCAATTCTCCTGAGCATTCGGGACAGACTTCAGTATCAATATGGTCTTCCCTGTATCGCCGGTTACAATCGTTGCACTCAACTAGTGGGTCAGTGAAACTTTCCAAGTGTCCGCTTGCACGCCAAGTATCCGGATGCATCAATATGGAAGCATCTAAACCAACCATGTCATCGCGTTCCCAAACCATGGCGTTCCACCAGTGCTCTTTTACGTTTCTTTTTAGTTCCACACCTAATGGGCCATAATCCCAAGTACTGGCTAATCCGCCATAAATCTCACTGCTCTGAAAAATGAATCCTCTCCGCTTGCAAAGTGAGCTTATTTTATCTATGTCTAAAGGTGAATTATTTTCGGCCAATTTTACGCTTCCTATGTACGAATTATGGGACCCCAAGTATATCAGAGGTAACTTATGCAATAGCTATGAATTTATGTATATCGGTTGTCAAAACTTTGTTCTATAGAACTTATCACAGCTATACAAATCTAAAGCTATATGTAAATATCCACTAAATATTAGGAAAAATGCTTAAGGACTATGACGATGAAAATAATACTTGCTGGTATCGAATACGTTGGAACCACCACAATTTCTAGAATGCTCAACGATTGGAAATTAAATGTGATGGGTGAACCGTTTTATATGGGGTTGATACACGATCATTCGAAACTGCCACATACCTCTGGCCACCCCGATGACACCACATTAGAGGAACAGGAGCAGATACTTAACTTATCACCCAAATTAAAGGAAATGTACCACCGGTATGGGATGTATTATCACCTGCATCACTACGTTCAAGAGGATGACCTAACTGTCGGGTTTCACATAGAAGAAGCTGTATACGCCCGGCGATATTACGGGTACGGCTTGGATGGGGAGCAATTTGATAGAAACAATGTGTTTGTCAGTATTGAAAATCGGATTAAACAAATAACAGCAGACCCAATTATAACTGTGCATATGGTAGCTTCTGCTGAGGTGATTGAAGGTAGAATGTCTGACTTGAAAGATCATGCAGAACATACCAACAGCCCTCTTATTGCTGCCGACATCGAAAACGTAATGGCGGAATACGAATATTTCATTAACAAGAGTGATATAGGTCCCGTGGTGAAAGTCGATACCTCTGCCGATAGTCCTGACGAAACCCTTTTAAAAATTGTGAATTCTATTGAGCCACATTTGACCAAAGTGGATTTGGACCGTATAGCAAATCATGGAAAAAGTTAAGAATATGAGGGTTTATATACTGCTATGAGATTGAAGGGCAAAAGAGCGATTGTCACAGGCGGCGGGTCAGGTATTGGGAATGCCATTTGTAATAGGTTTTTAAGAGAAGGGGCTGATGTGCTTGTGGCTGATATTAGCCAACAGTCCAATGATTCCTCTTTAGGAGAGTATTTTTATAATACTGATGTTTCTGATGAAGCAAATGTAGAAGCAATGGTCCATTATGCAATTGACCGTATGGGAGGTGTCGACATTGTGGTAAACAGTGCTGCATCTTTCACTTTTGGAGGAGTGGCGGAATTGGAAGAGGGTGAATGGATGAAGGCAATATCTGTAAACGTTATTGGCCCGGCAAATGTATGTAAGGCCACTTTGGACTACCTAAAAGATAGTGAAACTTCTTCGGTGATTAATATTGCTTCAATAAGTAGCTTTATCGCTCAGCCAAATTCTTTACCATATAATTCCTCGAAAGGGGCTCTGACCCAATTAACTAGATGCCTGGCTATGGATTTGGGTGAGTATGGGATAAGGGTGAACTGTATTTGCCCTGGCGACATAAACACAAACAATTGGTATCAGAGGGGCACTGAACGACAGAAAAAGATAGACCCATTAGATAAGGAAGGATTCATTCGCGACGCATCGGCCAATTCATTGCTAAACAGGGTAGGCAAACCTGAAGAGGTCGCAAATTTGGCGCTGTTCCTAGCTTCAGATGAGGCGGCATATATAACAGGGGCATCAATTGTAATTGATGGCGGTGCAACTGTTAGTTTAGGCTAGGACTTAAGGTACCACTGTTTATGTAATGCACCTTTATTGGTATCTAAATCCACCAAGCTTACGGAACCTGGTTCATTTCTATTTCCAACTACCATTGGACATCCGGAGTAAACGGCGGAAGTGTTGCCTTGTGAGACGTCTGTATAGAGGTCCCAATGCCCAAGGGCAATGTAATCAAAATGTGAGTCAGCTATCTCTTTAGGGAATATTAAGGAAGACCTGCCTGAGCTAGTGTCACTTTCCTCAAAGTGGCCATGGGCCATACCTATGAACCAGGTGTCTTTGATTCGTTCTGGGGTAGGTGAGAGCGGATGAAAGAGAGGGCTATGTTCGTACATAGCTTTGCCCCAAAATTTTATTCCTTTATCTTTGAAATCAATTATTTCTCCTTGTTCTTCTTTGAAGATATGAAGATTGCTGGGAGCATCCTCAAAAATTGATCTTCGGTAAATGGATGTTTGGTGCATTA
Source organism: SAR202 cluster bacterium (assembly GCA_008373095.1). GTDB lineage: Bacteria > Chloroflexota > Dehalococcoidia > Lucifugimonadales > UBA826 > UBA11996. Next base: position 75,322 of record RQOP01000036.1, read on the forward strand.
AATCATGATTGCCTGGTAATAAAATTACCGGGATGTCTAGTCTCGATATTTGGGTTAGGAAAAATTTTATAGAATCGTTTGAGATCCTTTCGTTATCAAAAACGTCGCCCGCGATCAGAAGGAAGTCGGCTCTCAATAGCAGTGTTTCTGAGACAACTTTAGTCAGAGCGTCATTCGAAGCAGGATGACCCAATTCGTCACCAAGATGGGTATCCGAAGTATGTATCAGTCGCAGATTATGCAGCGGCATTTATTTACAGTGTAGTGATAGGGGGACTATAAATTTTGCTCGGAGCAAAGGTCTTGATCAAACAATATATGTCCAGTGTAAGTTGTTGGCTGCTCGCAGATCCAAACACCAGCCTTACCCATTTCGTCAGCAGCCTCAAACTCAAGTGAGGGATTTTCAGGATCGTTTTCAGCCCATATGTTGCCCGGAGTTTTGATCCTCCCTTGGGGAGACAAAACGTTAACTTTGATGTTGTCTGCTTGTAATTCTTTAGCAAGGCCTTGTGAAAATCTTTCAAGGCCAGACTTAATCATGCCGTAAAAGCTTCCATCTCGCCTAGAAGGAGTTTCTTCGTATGGTCCAGGACCTGGGAAAACGCCAGCTCGAGAAGAGATATTAATAAAATCTCCTCCTCCAGCGGATTTCAAATGTGGAAGAGCTCTTTTCATTAGTATTAAAGGCCCTCTCAGATCAATTTGCCATATCAGATCTATATGCCTGTCTTGTACTGTTTCTAGTGACCCGGGGACAAGTATGGCGGCGTTATTAACGACTATATCTACTCCACCTAGTTTTTCTACAGTTTCTTCTACTCCAGCGGTAATACTTTCGTTGTCCCTCATATTCATCTGGACCCCTATGGCCTCTCCACCTTCCTTATTGATCGCTTCTGCTACGGAATAGATAGTGCCAGGTAGCCTCTTATCTGTGACTTCCGTAGTGCGAGCTGCGATAGCCACTTTAGCTCCAGCTTTTGCGAAATGAACCGCCATGTACTCTCCGATACCGCGACTTGCTCCGGTTACCAAAGCTACTCTGCCATCTAAAGTTCCCATCATTAAGCTCCTTTTCATTTTTATAAGACAATTGAAGTAGAGTTAAATTAAAACTGCTCATGTCGCTCACAAAAAAAGATGAGCAACATGAGCAGTTTTGTACTCTTGTCCTAGCCAGCTTGTTGTCTAGGAGTCAATTGGTGTGTCCTCTTTGTTACCCCATTCAGTCCATGACCCATCATAAACTGATACATTATCAAATCCAAGTAGGTCAGCCAGTACGAACCAACTGTGGGTCGCTCTGACAGCTGTCTGACACAACGTGTAAATGTCTCCGAGATCATCCGTTACGTCCGCAGTCCCATATAATTTTTTAAGGTCTGCAGCTGGTAAAAATCTTCCGTCCTCATCAACATTGTTTACCCATTCTACGTGTATGGAACCAGGAATATGTCCACCTCTGTTCGCCCTTACATCACGTCCTGCAAATTCTTCTGCCCCTCTGGTGTCTAGTACTACTGAAGAGGAATCATCTAGAGAACCTAATACCGTATCTATACTGGTAATGAGTTCACTATTTGCAGTTCCTGTGAAGTTATATGTGGAGGCACTTATCGAAGGTACATCTGTAGTGATTGTTCTATTTTCTTTTTCCCAGAGACCAAATGAACCATCCATCATTTTTGCATCGTCATGGCCATATACGTCCAATGTCCAAAGAAATCTAGTTGACCATAAATTTTTGTTTCCATCATAAATGAGTATGGTGTCGTCACTCTTTACGCCTAAAGAGCTGAGTTTATTGGATATATTTGATGATGGAGGGATCAGACCTTTCACACCATCAGACTCGACCTGAAGTTCTTTTTTGGAATAGTTCAACGCGCCAGGGAGGTGTCCCGCATCATAGTCCTCGGCCTTTCTGATATCAATAATTTTTACATTTTCATTTTCTAGATTATCTGCAACCCATTTTGTAGATACTAGTCGTTCTGTGGATGAGTAACCTCGACTATCCAAAGTTGTGTCGGAAGATATATTTGAGTCACTTGAACAGGCTCCTAAGATTCCTAAAATCAGCGCTCCAATTGCTACGCCGAAACCGATTCGGCTCAACTTATTAATTATCATTCTGTGCTCCTCTTTAAGCTTTTTAGTAGATTTAACTACTCGGATTTAAATAAACGAATTTTCCATTCACCAGCTTCTACCTCTTCAATTTCGCATCCATACCCTCTCTTCATGGCTTCAGGAGGTATAGTGGACAGGGCTGGGGGATGGTCAGTTAGGACATCTAGGGCGGCTAGTGGCCGTTCTGAATTGTCCAGTTCTTTATTTGTCCTGATCATCGGATAGGGACAAATTTCTCCCCTTACATCCAGCAAAGTTGGATTTGAATCATTTTCCATTCTTTCAAAACTCCTTTATTTTTCCCCAAAAAAAACCCCGTCCATCAAGTGCGGACGGGGTTGATTTGTTCGCCGTTAAGCGACTAGAAAAATACCCCTTGTTAATTCATACAAGAACATTCAGCTGTGAGGTTAAAAACCCTTACAACATTGCAGTGGTGCTCAAGCACGCCGTATTTTTCATTAGATAACATGAGGCTATAAATCTACTGAGTATGACCTTTTATGTCAAATTACCGTAAGGAACTAGGTAAGGTTACAGTATCAAACTATTGAATATGACTTTTTATGTTAAATAATAATTATTGATTAAATAACATAAAATTCTATGCTAATTTAATCTTAATAATTATATAAGTCAGACTACTCACAAGGAAAAATTTATGTAAGATGTGATGAATATTTCCTCAGGTAATTACTTAATTTATTTGAAAAGCCAGCAATAAGGCATTGTATTAGGAGTTTATGCAGGTAGCTACGTCTCCTGTAAAAGGGAAAATCGAAAAAAATACTCTTTGGACTGTCGCGGTGTCAGGAACCCTATTGTTAATTCTTGCCTACACCATATACAAGGGTACTCACGGGGAAGCTGTTTTTTGGCTAGTAGGGATAGCGTTTGGGATAACAGTTCAAAGAAGCCGTTTTTGTTTCACATCAGCTTTTAGGGACTTTTTCCTTTTGGGTCAAACCAGAATGATAAAAGGAATTTTGGTCGGACTTGCGGTTTGTACTGTGGGGTTTGTAATGGTGATGAGTACGGTGTCCCCTAATCCGGGTTTTGGAGCGCCACCTTCTGATGCTAATGTTCTGCCTGTGGGGTTGTCCACGTTGGTGGCAGGTACTCTGTTTGGAGTCGGTATGGTTTTGGCGGGAGGATGCGTATCTGGGTCTCTTTATCGGATGGGTGAAGGTTATGTTGGGTCCTGGCTGGCTATAGGCGGCGTTATGGTGGGTTTGTTCCTGTTAAATAATTCTTGGAATTGGTGGTGGGATAATTTGATTTCTTCTGAGGCACAGATCTGGATGCCGGCTGAAATTTCCTACACAGGAGCCATCATTGTTACCACTTCAATTATGGCAGCTCTGCTCTACCTAGCGGTGTTGAGGGAAAGAAAAGCTAACGCCGGATTTGTTATGCCAGAGATAAAGAGGAGGTCAGAGGACCGTAATCCAACCAGTGCGGTCTCAGAAATTACAGGTTACGTTAGGAATGTTTTC
>RQOP01000037.1 GCA_008373095.1 SAR202 cluster bacterium
GACCTTGGTTTTTACTTCTATCTGCACTAATAATTTTACCGGGGGTGGTATTTCTTATACTGTCTCCTGGGCTAAAACCTGGTATTGATTTCACCGGTGGCTCGAGTCTGACTGTTCAATTTCCTGAACTTGCCAAAGTAAATCAAGAATCTATTCGAACTGAACTTGCTAAAATTGGCTACGAAGATGCGAAAATACAAAATTTCGGAATTATTGAGGCTGAAGGAGAAAAATACGAGACTTTCTTTCTTCGGACTCAAACATTGAATGAAGAACAAAAAGATCTGCTTGTCGAATCTTTAAATAATGCATTCTCTCCAAACGAAACGGACACCTTGCAAAGTTTTGATCTAGTGTCAGCCGTTGTAGCAGAAGAAACCGTAATAAATGCTCTCTGGGCGGTATTAGCAGCAGCGGTGGGAATCTTTTTTTACATATGGTGGGCATTTCGAAATGTTCCCAGTCCATTCAGATATGGTCTGGCAGCAATCGTCGCCCTGCTACATGACACGCTTATCGTAGTAGGAATTTTTTCCATTCTAGGATACCTATTTGAAATAGAAGTAAACACAATGTTTCTAATAGCCCTACTAACTGTTATTGGTTATAGCGTGAACGATACTATCGTAGTCTTCGATAAAATCAGGGAAAATGTCCTGATCTATTCCAATAGGCCGTTTCCTGAGATCGTCAACTTGAGTATCTCGGAAACCATCGGAAGGTCTTTAAATACAAGTTTCACTTTACTAGTTACCTTACTTGCGCTACTGATGTTCGGAGGGTCGACAATAAGAGAATTCCTATATGTACTAATAATTGGAGTGTTGGTAGGAACTTACAGCTCAATAGCAATAGCAACACAAGTCCTTGTATCCTGGAATCAAAAAAGCCTTGGAAGATTAATTCACTCAAGAAATTAAGTGTACTCGGCTAAGGAATTAAAACGATCCGCCCCACACTCTCCTTTTGTTTCATTTTTTGGAAGGCTTCCTTTACGTCATCAAAGGCAAAACTTTCTTCCACAACTGGCATCACCAGTCTTTTTTGAACCATATCAATAGCACCATTGATATGCGATTTATTTGCTCCTGTAGACCCAATTAAACTAGCGTTTTTGAAAATTATTTCAGAGGTACCAGAAAATTCTTTCTGTTTTGAAACCTCGCCCATCACGATAGCCCTCCCTCCATAGCTCAAAGAAGAAATCGAGGTTTTCAACAATTTTGAACCTACAGGATTGAATGTGACATTAGCACCTTCATCATCTGTCAGTGCCATCACTAACTCTATCGGATCGATCCCCTCTTCAAGTAAAAAAAGTTGTTCAATTCCATATTTTGATATTTTTTCAAGTTTTTCAGGGGAAGAAGTAAACGATATCGAATTACCTCCAACGGACTGGACAATCTGAGCAGCATGTATCCCTAGACCCCCGCCGCTACCAAATACAGCAGTGGATTCCCCTGGCTTCAACAATGCCTTATCAAACAAAGCTTTAATAGTGACGCCAATAGGACATGACAAAAGAGCACTTTGGATTAAATCCAAATTTCCTACATTCACTAAGTTTTGTTCTTTCACCAATAGATATTCAGTAAATCCGCCGTCGATTCCGTGTCCATAGCCTAGGCCATATTCACAAATATATTCCTGCCCATCAAGGCAAATATCGCACACCCCACAAGCGGTCGTTAGGGTAGTTACTACTTTATCTCCCAGATGGAAATCTTCTATTTCACTGCCTACATCAACTACGGTGCCAGAAATTTCATGGCCTAATACAACGTTTTTTTTGGTTCCCCTTCTCAAAGTTCCATCCATCACGGATATGTCGTGATGGCATACACCAGCAGCTGCAACCTTTATGATCACCCCTTGCGGTACCAAGGTAGGTTCAGGAGCATCGACAACCTGAAATTCAGGTATTTCACCCGGTTCTTTTAATATCAAACTCTTCATTTCTTTCAGATACTATCCATCAGAATCAGCTATCTTAGACACGGCCTCAATTGTGTCCCAAGTTGTTCTGTCTTTGTCTATGGTTTCCGGACTTTCTTTAGCAAAAGGAGTGGAATTTAGCATTTTGTAAATTTCAGCGGCACCTTTATGAAAATTTGGCGTGACACCTAGATTCTCAAAGGTGGCTGCTATCTCTTCCATCTCTCCAATCCATCTATGGGCATTTGCCGGTAGACGAGAAATTCCTTTTTCCATTGCAGCTAAATGGGATTTCTGGCTGAATTCAAATTCCTTCCTAAGGTCATCAGTCAAACCCATACGACTTGCCGCCGTCAGCAATGCGACATGAAGTGTGTTAGTACCCTTTGTTAAAGCTGCATAGCACATTTTAATACCTGAAGCTTGTCCAACTTTATTGCCTATAGCTTTCACTATTATCCCTCTGCCGTCCAGCTCCATCACTACTGATGCATCAGGTCCTGAAACATAAAATCGAGGCGTATCTCCCTTTGTAGGGGCAGTTCCTATTATTCCACCATCGATGAATTTACCTCCAGCCTGGTTTATCACCTCTGCCATAGCCAATGCCGATTGAGGAGATACCGCATTACAATCAGCAAAGTAGGTTGGTGTTTTACTCGATTCAAAATGAGGTGAGATTTCTCTAACAAAACTCATAGCCTTCGAGGGAACCATAATCGACAAAACCAGATCGGCTTGGATTACCATATCCTCCAAAGTAGCAACTTGTCTTAACCCTGCCATTTCGGCTAGATTCTTGGTTCTTTGACTTCGCCCATCTGTGCAGGTGATCACATCTATACCACTTTCAGACAAGACTTGCCCAACAGCATGACCCATGTCTCCTGGACTCATAATCGCCACAGTATTAACCATCATATAGGACGCTCCATTTAATGAATTCTTTTTGATGAAAATTATTTTAAACTTCTAATTATAGATAATCTTAATAACTTATTTCAGCCATGAACATTCAAGCTATCACCCCCATGATAAACTGGACTAAATGGTCAATACAATTGGGGGGTTAACATGATTCTTGGAGCGCATGTATCTACTTCTGGAGGACTCAGTAAATCCATAGATAGGGCGCAAGCGATTGGTGCCGAGGGTATACAAATATTCGCGTCATCCCCAAGGGCTTGGAGATTTAATTTCCCCAAAGAGGAGGAGGTAGCCCTTTTTAAGGAAAAAAGTTTGGAAACGGGAATAGGACCTTGTTACATACATGGGAGTTATCTAGTCAATATAGGAGGCGATGAAGGCCAACTTGGTAAATCGATAGAATCTCTCACAAATAATATGAAAACCGCGGATCAAATTGGTGCCGAAGGAGTTATATTTCATGGAGGAAGTCATAAAGGAAAGGGTTTTGAAACGGTACTTGGTCAAGCTGTGCAATGTCTCACCGAAGTTCTAGAAAACTCCCCAAATGCACCGTGGTTGTGTATTGAGAACAGTGCAGGCATGGGGTCTCATATAGGATCCTCTTTTGAAGAAATCGGGGCAATTATAAAAGCAGTTGACCATCCCAACCTAAAGGTTTGCCTAGACACCGAACACTGTTTTGCTGCTGGATACAACATTGCATCGAAGGATTCTATAAATTCTGTTATGGAAGAGTTTGATTCGAAGATAGGATTGGAAAGACTCGTAGCGGTCCACGCCAACGATGCAAAAGTGGAATTTGGTTCTGGAGTGGATAGGCATGAAAACATTGGTGAGGGCTACATAGGAATAGAAGGGTTTGAAGCCATTCTGGGAGAACCCGCCTTTTCTGAAGTCCCATTTTTCCTGGAAGTACCGGGGTTTGAAGGGGATGGTCCTGATGAAGAAAATATGAACAGACTGAAATCAATACGATCCAAATTACTCAAAGATTAACCTCTATGTCTTCTCCCCTTTCCAAATCAGAGGCCAGGCGATATAGAAAATTTCTACAATCGGAAATCGAGGCTGCATCGATGTATAGGATACTGTCTAGGTTTGAGTCCGACCCGGAAAGATCTGAGATTTTTGAACAACTATCTCAATCGGAAATTAGGCACGCACAACATTGGAACCAAAAATTGGGCAATAACTCAACCAATATAGTCCTTCAAAATAACACTCCAAAACTCATCTACATAAGGCTAATTTGTTCTATGTTTGGGCCGAACAAGGTACTGCCATGGTTAGCTCGAATAGAATCAAAAGAAATAGGTGCATATATTGGAGAAGTTGACGGCCAAGAACTTTTAGCGGAAGAAAAAGACCACGCTAGAATACTTTCAAAAATGGCTCTTGGTGATGGTAATCGTCAAATTATCAGTGAATCCTGGCACAGTCACGGCAATAGTGGCAGCGTGAGGGCAGCAGTTTTAGGCGTAAATGACGGTTTAGTTTCAAATTTTTGCTTGATGATGGGAGTAGCTGGAGGAACAGCTGGAGGTGACAGTCCAGATCTCATTGCGTTGGCGGGAATAGCTGCTTTAATCGCTGGAAGTTTGTCAATGGCAACAGGAGAGTACATTTCAGTACGCTCACAAAGGGAAATATACGAGTATCAAATCGAAACCGAACGGGCAGAACTAGAGGAGTGGCCTGAAGAAGAAGAGGAAGAATTAGTCCTAATATACAGAGCCAAGGGATTGGAAGAAGAACTTGCCAGAAAAGTGGCCTCTGCTGTTATGTCAAATCCGGCCAGCGCCCTTGACACTATGGCAAAAGAGGAATTAGGTCTCAACCCAGAGGATTTGGGGTCTCCATGGAAAGCCTCCATATCTAGTTTGTTGGCTTTTGCTTTAGGAGCCGCTGTACCATTGATCCCCATCCTTTTCTCCACAGGTGGCACTTCAATTACTATAAGTGCAATATTTAGTTCTATTGCTCTGTTTATGGTCGGTGGTCTGGTATCTATAGCTAGTGGTAAAAACATCCTATTTGGCGCGGCAAGGATGCTGGTGGCAGGTGGCCTAGCAGCGACCTTTACATATGGAGTAGGTTACTTATTGGGTATTTCAATTTTATAAATATAAATTTAGACTTTGCCACACGAATTGATGGCAAAAGTAAGTCAAAATTTGGGAGGACGACAATGGTTTCAGAAAATTTGGGCAGTATCTATAAGGAGCTCGGAGCTACTCCGATTATTAATGCGATAGGCAGTGTAACAATGCTAGGCGGCTCAACACCTATCCCAGAGGTTAGAGAAGCAATGGCACTCGCAGGAGATTCCTACATACCTCTAATGGAATTAGAAGAAAAAGCCGGTGCTGCAATAGCCGATATGGTAGGAATCCCAGCCGCTTACATAACCTCTGGTGCTGGTTCAGCTTTGACTTTGGCTGCAGCTGCGGTCATGGCCGGAGAGAATGACAACCTAATTGAGCAATTACCAGATACAACTGGGATGAAAAATGAAATTCTCATCCAAAAGAGACAACGATATTGGTATGACAGATGCCTGGAAGCCTCAGGAGCTAAGTTGGTGGAATTCGGTTCGGAGGAAGGGACTTCAGCCGACGATCTACAAAATGCCATAAATGAAAAAACAGCCGCCGTACATTTTTACATGGTTGAGCAGGAGCACGACCCTAATGCACTTTCACTAGAAAAAACAATTCAAATTGCCCACGACAATGATTTGCCTGTGCTCGTCGACGCGGCAGGTCAAATATATCCTTTGGACTTATTTGGCAAATACGTCAAAATGGGAGCAGATTTTCAATGCATTGCAGCCAAGTACATGGGGGCTTCACAATCCACTGGCCTAGCCTTTGGTAGTGAAGAAATGATTAGAAAAATATCCAAACAATCATTTGTAGGATATGAAGGAAGAAGAATTCGTGGGATAGGAAGACCACATAAGGTCGATAGACAAGAAATGGTTGGTGTGGTTGCAGCAGTGAAAAATTGGATGACTATAAACCATGAAGAAAGATTGGCAGATATTGAAAATAGAAGTCAGAAATTTATTAATACTCTCTCGGATATACCAGGGATCAGTACGACGATGATTAATAACATCATCGGGCATCAACCTTTTGGAGTGGAATTAAGGATAGATGAAACTATTACGGGAATGTCAGCGCAAAAACTAGTAGAAACATTAAAGGAGGGTGATCCTCCTATATGGACAAGGGTAAGAGACGGGGACGACTACATAGCAATACATATGTTTGGGCTTAAAGTTGGTGAAGAAGAAATTGTCGCAGAAAGGATCAAGGAGTTATTCATATAGACCCTTGTAATGCATGTACCAGCTAATCCCCTGTGATAAAATGTATAGGTTTCGACAAATAAAGAAATGTATTTTGGATCCAAAACAATGGTATTACAGGAGCTTTTCAGGTGAATAATCTGAATCTAAGTGTGAGCAAAAGAGAAGTTACAGGTAAAAAAGTATCCGAGCTTAGGAATAGCGGACTAACTCCTGTCCATATGTACGGACCAGAAATAGAATCTAGTTCGCTCCAATGTGACACGGCAATTTTGGATCGTGTTATAACCGACGCTGGAACCAATATACCAGTCACAGTAGACGTCGAAAATGGCGATCAAGGTAACCTTTGTTTCATACGAGAAGTACAGTATCACCCTGTAACCAATAAGGTCTTGCATGTAGACTTTATGAAAGTGCAGGAAGGTAGACCAGTCCGAGCACAAGTACCTGTTTCTGTCGAAGGCACCTCCCCTGCTGTCAGAACAATGGGAGGAACTTTACTTCAGCCGTTACAAACTCTTACGGTTGAAGCGCTTCCCCTCGAAATACCGGAAATTATTATCTTGCAAGCGGAGTTGCTAATCGACTTCGAAACAAACCTTTACGTCAGCGATATAGAACTTGGCGATAACGTATCTATAATTAATGAAACCTCAGAAATGGTGGCTAGTGTTGTCGCACCAAGAGTCGAAAGACTGGACTCGGAAATTGCAGAGGGTGAAGAAGGCGAAACTGAAGAAGGTACAGAATCAACCGAGGGCGACGATGAAACAGAAAGCTCTGAAGAGTAGACCTTCTTAACCGGTCCCTTAATAGTCTTGAAAAAGTCTTCCCCATCCAGTGCCCATGGCTTTTTCAATTCTTTTTTTGCCTATAAACCTAAGCCAATATTCGTTATGGTATAAGTTGGAAGCAAAATAAGCCAACGGTGTTATTTTGGACCTCAGCAACATGTTTTCCAAGGGTTTTAACTTACCCCAGTAAATCATCTTCTGGCCTTTACTGGCCAAGGTATTGCCACTCTTAAATTGCCAATCTATCTCCGAAATATCTTCCCCAACGATATTTATATCAGATATTCGCCCACAGCCTAGACCGTACTCATCAGCTATCCTAATGAAATCTATAGTCATTGGATCATATCCCATCATCTTGGCTGCCACGGCATCCACCGCAACTTGATCAGATCCGCTCAACAAAACATTTTTTTGATGCCATCGCATCGCCCTAGGGCCTGGCCCCGATCCTGCAAAAGTACCATCAGTTAAAGCAAATATGCCTGGATGAATTTTTTTTTGAATCCTTAGCAAATCCACCAAGGTCTCATGAATTACCGAATGTGTCCAATGTCTTTGAAAATTCAACAATCCACCAAAAGCATTTTTCATGGCACCCGTTATAGTAGTGAAAACATGAGTTTTCATCGTGGGAAGATGAATTATATTTTTGTCGATTAAAAACTTTGGTATATGAATGCCATCAGGATAAATTTTATCTAGGACTAAGAAATCCTCGTTGAAATACAATGGAACCCATTCAACATCTTCAAGATGTACGCTTTCCAGTCCATGGCTCTTAACCACCACATCGTGCTTATTATTGACTTCACCCTCTCTCGCATCTACCACAACCGTTCCATTATGGGTGGGAATCAAATCTTTAAATCCATCTTCTTTTAAGGTATTTATTACACCATCTAGCTGCCACGGAGATGTAGAGCAGGAAGGATAAAAATGTTGCCACGATATATTAATCTTTAACAGAGTAGCAATGTCCTTAGAAAGGTATGACTCGTACCCGGCAAGTCGCATACACGACCCTATGTCTGAAATTACCGTTTCTGGACTGGTTTTTATTACAGCTACCGTCGGTCGGCTACTGACCGGTCCTATTGCTGCACCACCCAAAGCAGTATCCGTCTGAGCCGCTTCAGGCACCATTTAGTTCTCTAGAAAGTCCCTCAATTTTTTCGATCGGTTCGGATGTCTCAACTTCCGAAGAGCTTTTGCTTCTATTTGCCTAATTCTCTCCCGGGTAACGCCAAAATCCTTTCCAACCTCCTCTAATGTACGGCTTCTTCCGTCCTCTAAGCCAAACCGTAGCTCCAGAACCCTTGCCTCTCTGTCATTTAAAGTGTCTAGTACATCAATAACTTGTTCTCTAAGAAGCTGGTACGAGGCTGCTTCAACTGGTGCTAAAGCAGCTGTGTCTGGAATAAAGTCACCTAAATGACTATCCTCTTCTTCCCCAATGGGTGTTTCAAGAGATACTGGCTCTTGAGATATTTTTAGAATTTCCCTCACCTTATCTGGAGCAATTTCCATTTCACGACCGATTTCTTCGCTAGTGGGTTCCCTGCCGTACTCTTGAACCAATCTTCTAGTAACCCGAAGCAATTTATTGATAGTCTCTACCATATGTACTGGTATTCGAATCGTTCTAGCCTGGTCAGCTATAGCACGTGTTATAGCTTGCCTAATCCACCATGTCGCATATGTACTGAACTTGTAACCTTTCCTGTAATCAAATTTTTCTACTGCTCTAATAAGCCCTATGTTACCTTCCTGAATCAAATCAAGAAGGGACATACCCCGCCCAATGTACTTTTTGGCAACGCTTACAACTAACCTCAAGTTAGCTTCTGAAAGATGCTGTTGGGCATCGTCTCCCCTCTGTTTAATGCGTTCCAAATGCTGCCTAAACAAAAGCTCATATGGTTGCATTTTATCTGCAAGTTTATCGTCTGCTAGTATCTCTCTCAATTCGTCGAAAGTCGGGGTTCCATCAATGGCTTTAAAAATATCATCGGGTAGTAATCTAGTGTTTATAGAAGCCTGCTTTATCATTTCCTTCAGTTCATCAGTCTCTGGAGGATCTTCGTCTTTCAGTTCTGAAAGAATTGCGGAGATTTGTTCAAGTAAATCATCCTGAAAGATCCCATCTATTGCTTCTCTTACTTCTGGATTAGCCATCAGATCGGGCAACGTACCATCAAATGCAACTTCCTTGGAAGTAAGAATAGCTTTTATTATGTCTTCACTATCAACAACAGTCCTAAGCATATCTCCGACGATTTCTCTGGCTTTGGGAGCTATTTCTGTTTCAAATTCCAGGTCGTCTTCTTTATTTTCAACGAACCGTTTACCTTCAAATTTGCGAGCAAGATCTCTCTCTTGCGGAGCTTTCAAGAGGTCAACTCTACCTATCTCCCGCAGGTACATTCGGACGGGGTCATCAATTATTTCCGTACTCCCGATCTCTTTTTCCCATTCTCGTGCAGCCTTGGCCTTTAAGTCTTCTAGAGATGGCGGAGCATCGTCATCATCTTCTTGGGTGGTGCTGTTTGAAGAACTATCCATCCCCAACTCAAGAACTGTGGAATCTTCGTCATCGTCATCATCATCGTCGTCGTCTTCTTCTTCAATCAATTCTTCCTGCTCTTCTTCATCCGCCCTATAGCCATCTTCTTTTGATCGGCTCCCTCTCAAAGCCCCATCTATAAGATCTGCCTCACCGCCTACATGCTGAATTCCATCAGTAGTCATTCCCTTCTTCTCCTTTCGATGTGTTGGTGCAGGATAAAATTTTTTCCAGCTTACATTCTACCAAAAATAACATCACAATCCTCTATGAATCAGAAGTGTAAGTTTCTAATATTTTTTTATCAAGATTTCCTAGTTCACTCTGTAGTGAAATAGAAGGCGGAGATTCGATATCCTGCGATTGAATTAAATCTGATCTGTATTGCTGCAATCTGCGCCTTTCAAGACGATTGGCACAACTATTGAAATCTATCAGAATATCCGTGTTGGTGGAGGGAACAATACTATATTTTTGTATGTTGGAGAATCTTTCCTTCAATACGACATCTAGGGCATCAAACAATGATTCATCTGAATCAAATTCCAACCATTTAAGATAGATCTCTCGATCTTCGGTTCGGATGAAACATTCTGGGTCGATTTGAATTGCGACTTCTCTCAATTCTGGCCTGTTAAGCATCAAAGATAATGTATATTCATCAAGCTTATAAGTGTTTTCTACTTGATTAGAATTTTCAAATTCAGGTTTTACATCAATCGAAGTGTTTTGGGAACCGGGTCTTCTAGGAACCTGCTTCAGTGCGGCATTCACCGTTTCTGATGTGGCAGATAGTTGTTCTGCCAGCATACCTACATATTTTTCTGTATCAAAAGGATCAAGCAATCGGAAAATTGGCGAAAGAGATTCCACCACCCGCCCCTTCCCACCGGGACTATTTATATCAAACCTATCCGACACCACTGGAATTAGATATTCCATCAGTGGCAAGGCGTTTCTCACCACTTTTTCCCATTCAGATCCATGAGTCCGTATAAAATCATCGGGGTCTTTCCCTTCGGGTAAAGACACAACATTTATTTTGGTAGGATTTCCTGCAAATAATGGGTCCTGAGACCTTCTACTAGAATCTCCGAAAATTTGCCAAGCAGATTCCAGACTTCGTAGAGTGGCTTCTTGGCCTGCAGCATCTTGGTCTAATGCTAAAACGAATGTTTTTGCGAGATTTTTCAGCTGCCTAACTTGTTCCGCTGTTAACGCAGTTCCCATACTTGCCACTACATTTTTGTAGCCATATTCATGGGCAGCAATAACATCCATATAGCCTTCAACTATTACTCCCAAATCGGCATCTCTTATTGCCTCTCTAGCCTTATGAAATCCATACAACGTATTTCTTTTATCAAATACAGTAGTTGCCGAAGTATTTATATATTTCGGCATTGAGTCATCTAATGAACGGGCTCCAAACCCCGCAGGGCGTCCCGACCGATCAAATATTGGAAACATCAAGCGACCCCAGAAGAAATCTCTGGTGTTCCCATCATCGAGCCTATTGATTAAGCCGCATTCTACCGCCTTCTCAAGGTCTACCTCATGAAACAGGAGATGCGATTTAAGTGAATCTCGAACACGAGGACTGTACCCAAGATCAAAATCTTCAATAGATTGTTGATTTACTCCTCTAGATTTCAAATAGTTTCTAGCTACAATGGCTTCATCTGTCATAAGGGAATCTTTGTAAAAATCCAAGGCAATTTTATTTATCTCAAAATAAGAATCCCTAGATTCGTTTTTCTTATAACCACGTAATTCAACGCCCGTACGGTGGGCTAACATTCTTAGAGCGTCAGAAAACTCCATGTTTTCAGTTTTCATAACAAAGCTAAAAACATCTCCGCCAATCCCACACGAACCAAAACATCTCCAAGATTGTCTTCCAGGATCCACTATAAACGATGGAGTCTTCTCATTATGAAAAGGACAATTAGCTTTGTAGTTTCGGCCCGCCCGTTGTAACCGAACCTTCTCAGACACAATTTCCACCACGTCCAATCTTGATTTTATGTCGTCTATTTCACTCATTTGGCAAATTATTAACAGAATCGGATTGAGAATATGAATACTCAGCAAATGTTTCCAGTGGTTTTTTTATACTATCGATGTGCCAGGACATATGTTGAGCACTGGACAACATATCTACAAAGTCATCACCGATTGAATCCCATTGGTCTGATTCTTCCAGAAATCTGTTGAGTATTTCTCCAAATTCTAATTGAGCTCCCCATAAATCGGCGACATCGGTACAAAGTCTGGCTAGTTCATCATCATGTTGCTCTTCTGAACCAATAGTTTTTAGCTTAACCAATATTCTATGAGCTAAGCCGGAGCGTCTTCTTGCCTGCTCCAAATTGGGTTCAAAACTTAATGACATGTAATTCAACTCCTTCCAAATTTAACTTTCAACCGCGCCGTAATGAGTTATGTAACTAACCCAAGTTTCCCTCATCGCTTCCAAAACTATTTTTTGAGCATCTTCCGACATATCGTTAATATCCGAAAATATTTCCTTCCAGATATTGTCTACTTCGGTTTTCCACGGAGCATATTCCAAACCATGCGGATCTCTTTGCATAGCCTCCAAATGCTCTTCTATGTGATCGATTTTTCTAAAAACCAATCGCATTTTCAACCTATCGATCGGGCTCATTAATTCTGTCATTTGGAGGATTATAGCAACAGATTCTAATTTAACTTGAGAAAAACTTGACCAATTCCAGGTGATAATGACTCTGCTGACCGAATGGCATAACCATCCGTCATACCGGAAATGTAATCAACTATGGAATGTTCTTTCGATTCACCCAATTCTAAAAATTCTCTGGGGATGAGATCATGATTAGCATCTAGGGATTCGTAAAGAAGATTAATAATTGATCGAGCGGCTCTGCCCTCTGTTCCAGAATCTACCGGTAGATAGACCCTCTCAAACATAAATTCACGAAGACGATTCGTTACATCTCTCATAGCATCGCTCATAGAAATGGTAGGCAATCCTATAGATGAATTTTCATCCAATAATTTAGAAGAGGTACTCACTATATCCATGACCATATTATTTATCCGCTGCGAGTGCCTATCCCCCATAGCTTCCTTCACATCTATAGGTAGATCTTCTTCCTTCAGAACCCCCGCCCTAAAAGCATCGCCCAAATCGTGATTTAGGTAGGCAATAGCATCAGAAATCCTTATTATCTGAGCTTCAAGTCCTAAGCCCTTCACAAGATCTGAAGACATGAAATCTCCCTTCGGTTTGGAGTGATGAAGCATCCCTTCTCTAACCTCTTCTGTGAGGTTCAATCCAAGGCCATTTTTTTCCAATTTTTCAACCAGCCGAACACTCTGAACATTATGGCGAAACCCTAAAGGGCTTAATTTACCTAATTCATCTTCTCCAATATGACCAAAAGGTGTGTGGCCCATATCGTGGCCTAGTCCAATAGCTTCAGTCAGATCTTCATTGAGATTCAAGGCTCTCGATATCGTTCTTGCTATCTGAGAAACCTCCAGTGTGTGGGTCAGTCTCGTAACAAAATGATCGCCGACTGGGGCTATAAACACTTGGGTTTTATGCTTCATCCTTCGAAAGGCCTTGCAATGAAGGATTCGATCTCGGTCTCTCTGAAATTCTGTTCTTAGTGGACTAGGTTGTTCCTCCACTTTCCTTCCACGAGAATTCTTTGAACGGCTCGCATAATGGCTTAATCTTTCCTCATCTCCCTCTAGTCGAGCTCTAACGCTATCGGCTATCAATTTATCCTCCACTCTAATTTATTCACACGGAATCAAAATTTTTCACCACCGCCTGCGGAGCTTCTCCATTTCTTATTCTTTCCATGTTTTCAAACCCAAAATTAGCGCGTCTGGCCCAAGTATCCCAAGTTGTACCAGCCATATGTGGAGTGGCCACGACATTATCCATTTTCAAAAGGGGATTGTCCGGTGAAACCGGTTCTTTTTCAAACACATCTAAGCCAGCAGCGGCAATCACCCCGCTCTGCAAAGCACTGATTAAAGCTTCTTCGTCAACTACCGGTCCCCGCGAAGTATTTATTAAAATGGCTGTCGGTTTCATCAATGAAAGAGTATTCGAATTAACTATGTGCTTCGTGTCATTTGTAAGAGGAGTATGGCATGAAATGATGTCAGAGGTACTAAAAAGCTCCTCCAATGATACATAGGTAACATTCAGTTCCTCGGCTGTTCTTTCGTCAAGAGGATATAGATCAAAATATTGAACCTTAGCGTCAAACCCTTGAACCCTCTTAGCAACCTGTCGGCCTATGTTGCCTATACCTAATATTCCTACTTTCTTATCCGCCATTTCAAATGTATTTTGCCCAGTTATAGGCTCGGCCCAACGGCCTTCTCTCGTGGAATTGTCACTTGCTAAAAGCTGCTTGTATATGGCAAGCATGAGAAGAACAGCCTGGTCGGCAACGGCCCAAGAATTGGCCCCACCATTATTGGCACAAGGAATTTCGAGTTCCGCAAGTAGATCAAGATTCATACGGTCATATCCTGCTGCCAAAAGCTGTACGAGGCGACATTTTTCAAGAGATTTTATTACTTCATCTGAAGGATCTTGCCCGTAACACAACAAAAAATCGGCATCCCGAACTTCATTAATCCGTTGCTCTTCCGTCGATGATTTATCGAGTACCACAACTTCATAATCAGGTGGGCTATATGACACCACCTCTTCTAT
The DNA here is from genome assembly GCA_008373095.1 of SAR202 cluster bacterium. GTDB lineage: Bacteria > Chloroflexota > Dehalococcoidia > Lucifugimonadales > UBA826 > UBA11996. The sequence continues at coordinate 14,274 of RQOP01000037.1, forward strand.
CAACGCTTCTTTAAGACCCGTTAAAAAAACTACTTTTGTTGAAGCCATACTATTTTCCTTGAATTGATCTAATTAGCCACCATATCTTTGGCGGAGTATATCTTTTAGCTTTTCTGGTGAGAAATCCTGTGCTTTGCAAACATCTATAATTTCTTTTTCGCCTGCCTCCACTTTAGCAATGGCTGTAGGTAAATCTTTCACAATATCTTTCGGAATACTGATTACACCATGCTTATCGCCAAGCAGAAGATCTCCTGGGTTCACAGTAACTCCACCAACGGTAACAGGTATATTCGCCTCAACCAGATGTACATTGGCTCTTGAAACCAAAGCTGTAGTTGCAAAGGCATTAAAACCCCATTCCTGCATTTCATCCAAATCCCGCACTCCCCCATCCGTAACAACACCAACACAATCTAAAGAGCTAAATATTGCACTTTGAACCTCACCCCAAAATGATCCAATGACATTTGGGTGATCTAAATCTTTCATCACCATTACTCTAGGACCAGGAATTTTCAGTATCTCATCAACCATTTGAACTCTGGAATAATTCATATTTTCTGAAGGCGGTGTCGATGCTTTGATTACCGCTGTCACAGCAAAGCCTGCCATAGTCCCCATGTCAGGAAACATACTTTTTATATTTGGGGTCATGAATCCTTCGGTCCTGGATCGAATATTAAAACCTTCAATAGCATTGGAAACGGCACAAGTTTGCAAATTGGCAACAGAATCAAATTCACTTTGCGTTAGTTCAGACACTTTTCAACTCCCGTTTTTGCTAATCATTTTTCATTTAATAAAGGGTAGAAACACACCCGAATGATAACAGACAACCATAGACATCAGTTAATCAAAAAAGCCACCCAAATCTACACCTCTATTCTATTCAAACTGCGATATTGACCGAGTGGCATCTAAGTCTATAATTGGGTTGTGATTCAACTAAATTGAACACAGGCTAGAAAACACTAATTTTAATTCTGTTTTTGTAAATCAGAACATAGACAAGGAGACGTAAAAATGGCCCGAGGTGAAATAGGTTTTGTTGGATTAGGAATAATGGGGAAACCCATGGTAAGAAATTTGTTAAAAGCAGATTATGCAGTAACAGTTTACGACATAGTTGCTGAGGCAGTTGAGGAAATGGCAACTGAGGGGGCAACCCCCGCCTCATCTGCAGCGGAAGTCGCATCCAAAAATTCGATTGTAATCACTATGGTCCCAGACTCGCCTCAGTCGGAAGCTGCAATTCTAGGTCCAGGTGGAGTATTAGAAGGTGCCTCACAAGGCGATACCGTAATAGATATGAGCTCCATTGCTCCTGCATCTTCAAAAAAGATAGGAGGATCATGTGACGCTGCCGGAATAAATTTTTTGGATGCTCCCGTGAGTGGTGGAGAAACTGGTGCCATTGAAGGCACATTGGCCGTGATGGTAGGAGGAGACAAAGAAGTTTTTGAAAAAAATTATGACCTGCTAACAGCGATGTCAGGCAGCATTGTTCTCTGCGGAGGACATGGTGCAGGAAACACTACAAAACTCGCAAACCAAATCATAGTGGCTGGAAATATAGCTGCTCTGGGAGAAGCTCTGGTCCTCGCTAAAAAGTCCGGAATAGATCCAAAGGTTGTGTTTGAAGCCATAAAGGGTGGGCTAGCAGGCAGTACAGTAATGAATACCAAAGGCCCAATGATGTTAGAGGGGAATTTCGACCCAGGCTTTCGAATAGTTCTTCATCAGAAAGATCTGCATAACGCAATATTGACAGGAAAAGATGTCGGAGTACCTTTAATGGTGACAGGAATGGTACAGCAGATCTTAGGGTCTCTAATAAACGACGGAAAAGGAAATGCGGATCACTCAGCCATCGCTAATTTTATGGAAGATATGGCGGGTGTGACCATAGCAGACTGATAGATTTTCATTTTTCCAAAATTCCGAAAAGGAGCCATATAGGATGTCCGGCAGAAATATACCGTCAAAGTCAGAGGTGGATTCTTATCTTAAAGATACTAATTGGGGTAGGTGGGGCGACAAGAGTTCTGCCGGAGCCATAAATTTAATAACTAGAGAAAAACGTCTTGAGGCAATTTCCCTCGTTAGAAACGGCCGGGCGGTATCACTCAGTAGGCCTTTGCCTGTTACCCCTGCAGGTGACAACCCAAGACCCGCCCAACACTATATGCACAAAGAAGAGAGACCTTTCAACGGTGGCGCAGCCATGGATTACTACGGGGTTTTCTACCATGGGACCGCCACTACACACATAGATGCTTTATGCCACGTATGGAATGAAGACGGGATGTGGGAAGGCAAAACCCACGATGAAGTGATCAAATTTGGCGGTGCGAATTTTGGGACGGTGGATGAGTGGAAAGAAGGCATTTTAACTCGTGGGGTCCTTTTGGATGTACCCAAACATAGAAGAAAGCCATACGTGACCTTGGACGAACCAGTCCATGGTTGGGAATTGGAAGATATAGCGAAAGAGCAAGGAGTCGAAATCAGACCAGGCGACGCAGTCTTTGTTTACAGCGGGCGTGATATTTATGCCTCAGATAATGGTGGGAGATGGGGCACTCCAGAAGGAAGACCAGGGCTACACGCTTCATGCCTCCCATTCGTCAAAAACAATGATATTTCGATACTAGGTTGGGACATGATGGATGCCTCCCCCAACGAATATGAGGTTCCCTGGACGGTACACGGTGTTATTTTTGCATACGGCGTAGCATTGGTGGACAACGCTTTCCTCGAACCACTTTCCGAAGCATGTGCAGAAGAAGAGAGTTATGAATTCATGCTGACTATAAATCCCTTGTACGTACAAGGCGGTACAGGCTCTCCCGCAAACCCTATAGCAGTCTTCTAACTTTTAACCGATCAATGCTGAGAGGGTCAAAGCGAATTCATTCAACCGACCCTCTAAACAGCAGTCCTATTTCTTGGATTTTGGTTTTTTACCATTTTTTGATGGCTTCGATTTAGCATCTTTTGAATCCTCTTCCTCATCTTCTATTTCAAAATCCCCCACACATGCAATTGACGACACGGAGTCACCTGATCTAGGTTTGAATATTGTTACTCCTTGAGTTATTCGCCCAGTGAGACTCCTTATTTCACTCAAATCTGTTCTCATAACCTGAGCCTTCTCAGAGACCAAGTACACTTCGTTAGTTTCGTCCACTATTTGAGCGTCTGCTATCAAGCCAGTATTTTTTGTTATTTTGAAGGCACGCAGCCCTAAACCACCCCGTCCTTGACGCCTATATTCACTAAGAGGATTTACTTTACCTCGCCCTAATTTGCTCACGACCAACAACTTACTTTCATCATTGCCAACATCCATCGATACCACCCTATCCCCTGTTCTCAGTGACATTCCCTTCACACCCCCAGCGGTTCGGCGCCGTATTGGCAAGTCATCTACGGAGAATCTTATTCCCATTCCTTGCTCAGATATGAAAATTATGTCATCTTTGGACTTGGCCAACTTTACAGAAACAAGTTCATCATCACCTTTTAGGTTCATAATTATTAAACCCGAAGGTCGAATATGTTCTACGTCATCCAAATTAATCCGCTTTACTCGGCCCTGCTTGGTCCCTAATACTAGGTATTCATATTCTTCGTACTGTTTCTTGCCAACACTTATCAAGGCACTTATGCTTTCTGTGTCCCATACATTTATTATGTTGGCAACTGGTACACCTCTAGTATTCCTACTTTGGTCAGCCCTTAATTCATAACCAATTTTGGATAAAACACGGCCCTTATTGGTGAAAAACATTAACTTGTCATGGCTATCCACAACCATTAGCTCTTTTACCGGGTCATCATCTCTGGTGTTCATCCCTGAAACACCTCTACCGCCTCGGTGTTGACGCCTGAACGTATTGGATTGAATACGTTTTAAATACCCACCCTGGCTTAATGTAATAACAATCTGTTCATGAGCCTCTAACTCCTCACGGCTGAGATCGTAAGCATCATGACTAATGGTGGTCCTTCTTTTATCACCATATTTACTTTTGACTTCCTCGGTTTCCTCTTTAACGACGCCCAATATCTTACCTTCATCACCAAGAAGTTCCTGAAGCCCCCTAATTGTCTCTTGAAGTTCTTGGTATTCCTGTTCTAACTTCTCTCTCTCCAGGGCCGCCAAACGCCTCAATTGCATATCCAAAATCGCTTGGGCCTGAGGTTGATCCAGATCGAAGGTTGACATTAATCCAGTTCTAGCATTCTCCACATCCTGTGAATTACGGATGAGTTTAATAACTTCATCTAGATTACTTATCGCGATACGGAGACCAGCCAAAATGTGGGCTCTTTCCTCAGCTTTTTTTAATTCAAATTCAGACCTTCTCCTAACAACTTGCTGCCTAAATTTTATATATTGCTGTAATGCTATTTTAAGAGTTATAACTCTAGGTATATCGTCAATGAGAGCTAGCATATTAGCGGAGAATGAAGATTGAAGAGGCGTTTGTTTGTACAAATTATTTAGGACTACCTGAGGCTGCACTCCACCCCTCAGCTCTATGACAATGCGCATACCGTCCCGGTCCGATTCATCCCGTACCTCTGAAACACCTTCGATCCTACGATTTTTCGTTAACGTTGCTATTTTTTCGACTAGCGCGGCTTTATTAACCTGATATGGAAGCTCGGTCACGACTATTTGCATTCTACTTGCATTCCTCGGCATCTCTTCGACTTCCGCGACAGCCCTAACAACGATTTGACCTTTCCCAGTTGTGTAGGCTTCCCTTGCACCGCTAGTGCCCATTATGGTCCCCCCTGTGGGGAAATCCGGCGCTCTTACATACTTCATAAGGTCTTCCGATGTGGCATCGGGATTATCAATCAGAGCATTAACCGCATTGCAAACCTCTCGCAAATTATGAGGGGGTATATTGGTGGCCATGCCTACGGCAATACCAGAAGCGCCATTGACTAAAAGGTTCGGCAATCTAGCAGGCAGAACAACAGGTTCCCTTAAGGTATCGTCAAAATTTAATGACCAATCAACCGTTTCCTGGTCAAGGTTAGCCAGCATCACTTCTGACACAGGACTTAATCTAGCCTCTGTGTATCGCATGGCAGCGGGAGGGTCGTTATCAATGCTACCAAAATTACCTTGCCCATCAACTAAAGGCATTCTGACAGTAAAATCCTGTGCCAACCTCACCATAGCCTCATACACAGCCAAGTCACCATGAGGATGCCATTTACCTAAAACTTCACCCACTAGCCTGGCACTCTTTTTGTAACCTGACCCCGGCCTCATACCCAGGTCTTGCATAGCGTACAAAATACGTCTTTGCACAGGTTTCAAACCATCTCTTGCATCAGGCAATGCTCTCGATACAATCACACTCATTGCGTAATCAAGATAAGAGCTTCTCATCTCTTCAACTATCGAGGTAGGTTTTATAAATCCAAATTCAGATTTACTTGATGTCATAGTCTTTTACTCCAATCAAAAAAGAGTCACATGGACGAATAGATAACTAGGTTTCAGTCCCTGCAAAACAGAAAGCATACGAAGGTAAATATCGTAATTCCCGATAGTCACAATTATAGCACAAAAAGTAGTGGTTTTATGACTATTGAACCCCTTTATGTTGTGGATGAGGCCTTGAATACAAGAGTTTCAAACAATTTATCGAAATGTGGAGGTATTTCCCCTCTTCTTTCAGGATGAAATTGCACACCCAAAACCCACCGATTATTCGGACTTTCTAGCCCTTCTATTACTCCATCTTCCATTGACCAAGCAGATGCCATCAGATTGTCGGACTTTTGAGCTTCACCTATCCCCTGGTGGTGACGATGATTTACACGAACAAACCCCCCGGAACCTACAGTTGCAGATAATCTACATCCAGGAGAAAGAAAAATTCTATGGTAACTGGAAACTCGCTCCTCTCCTTCCACTTCTTCACTATTGTGACCGTCAATATTTTGAATTAATGATCCGCCCATCGAAACATTTAATATTTGCATTCCTCTGCATATTGCCAAGATTGGCAGATCCGCTTTAACAGCAGATTCTAATATAGGTAATTCCATTTCATCTAAATCCTCGTTATACCAAGAACCAGAGTTAGGATCAGGATCTTGAGAATAATGCTTGGGGTGCACGTCAGGGCCACCTGCCAACATAAGCCCGTCAATATTATCAATCACTTCCGAGACACCTCCAAAATTCGATGGAGTGATGAGTTTCACTGAAGCTCCAAACTTTTCTAGCATGGCCGCATAAGGTACAGATCTTTCATAATCTGAGCACGTGAGGCCTATTGTAGGGGTGTTATATTCTTCCATCTAAGAACTCCGTCAGGATAAATTGTGATAGTCAGGTGTCCTCTTTTCTCTAAAAGAAGTTAAAAATTCCTTATGAGCTGCAGTTTGCTGTGATTGGCTGAAAAATCTGCTCTCAATATCCATAACTTGATCTATATCATCTTTATGTTGGTGATCTATCATCATTCGCTTAATCTGACTTAATTGCCATTCTGGATTAAAGGCGACCGAAGCAGCTAGCTCAACGGCTTTGTCAAGTAACTGATCATCAGGGAATACATGATTTACTAACCCAGATTCCAAGGCTTCATCTGCTTCAATAAATCTACCTGTAAGCATAAATTCCATGGCTTTCGACATGCCAACCGTCTGACTTAGAAGGGTGGTGCTACCAAATTCAGGAGTGAGGCCTATATAGGCGAATCGAAAAGAAAGTTTGGCATTTTCCGACATTAATCTAATGTCACATCCCAGAGGAAGAGTTATACCCATGCCGATAGCATATCCATTGATGGCACAAATAGTCGGTTTTGACTCCTTCATGAACGCGGGCCATTTTGGAAAAGCTGCGGTCTCACCATCAGCTTTTCTCGATTCACCTCGTGCAGTAGCCTCAAAATTACTGACATCTGCGCCAGCAGAAAAAGCCCTGCCTGCCCCTGTAATAACAATGGACCCAATAGTCGCATCATTATTAAAATCTCTAATTTGCAACCTCAACTCTCTATTTAGGTCGTCATTGAACGCATTTAAAAAATCGGGTCTATTTAAAGTTATGATTCCTACCCTACCAATCCGTTCAACCAATATAGATTCATATCCCATGCTAAATCCCCTCTTAATGTTTACCTGAAGTCAAGTTATCATAGCTCTAAATAGCTAACAACATAAAACCAAGGCTAATCCACCAACCCAGGACAAAATTATGAAAATTACTGATGTGAGAGCGGTATATCCTAAATATAAAAACGTCGTGCCCTCTTGGCGCACTCACTTCTGGCAAATAGTTGTTCGGGTGGAAACCGATCAAGGTATCGTTGGTTTCGGATATGGCGGTGGTGGAGTAGCTGCGGTTGAGGTGGTAAATAGACATTTTAGGGAACTCCTTTTGGGAAAAGAAATTGGCAATACTGAAGACATAAAAAAAACTTGGGAATTACTATATTCAGCCTCGCTTCCCTATGGGAGAAAAGGAATTGCAATAATGGCCCTGAGTGGAGTGGACCTTGCTCTATGGGATCTTCTTGGAAAAGCAGAACACTCCCCAGTCTACGAATTGATAGGAACACGCAACAAAGACTCTGCCAGATCTTACGCAACCGGTACAGATGTCGAATGGTACTCAGAGTTAGGGTTTACAGCTCATAAATTCCCACACAGATGGACATCTGAAAAAGATATTTCCACTGCTATTTCTACTGCTAGCAATGCCAGAAATATACTGGGACAAGAGGCATTGGTAATGATAGACACATACATGTCATGGAGTTTTGAAACTACCCTACAAATGTCGGAATCTTTAAAAGATTTTAATATTTACTGGTTTGAAGATGTCGTTAACCCAGATGCACTTGATGCGCAGTCTGAGCTAAGGAAGTTGGTTGCCCCAACCTTGATTGCCGGTGGTGAACATGAATTTACCGAATATGGCTATCAAGAAATCGCCCGAACTTCAGCTTTAGGCCTTTGGCAGCCTGACATTACTTGGTGTGGAGGTATAACATCCGGTATTCGCATCGTGGAAATGGCTCATTCCCTTGGGATACCAGTGTCACCCCATAGAGGTGGAGAAGTTTGGGGTCTCCATCTCATTGTATCTTCAAATTGTGATAACTTGGCGGAGGTACTTCCAGGTACAAGAAACGGAAACAAAGACGAACTTTGGGTGGGAGAACCTGTACCAGAAAACGGTTACATCGCACCAACAGAGGATCCTGGTTTTGGCGTTGAAGTGAACGAAATGTTGTTATGAATTAAAAACGAGAAGTCTGTCACTGCCCATATCCAGAAGAATCAATCAAACCCTTTATATATCCATAAGTGTACGCAAATCCCACCATTTTTGAGTTTTCACCTGCCATGTGAGGAACATGATCCGGCATTAGCATATAGGGATAGCCTAGCTCACCATACAAATCGACACACTTTTTCATGTCCACATCGCCATCATCAATATAAGTCTCTATAAAATCTAGAAACCCGCCTTTGATATTCCTAAAGTGCACATTGAATATTTTTTTCCGCTCCCCAAAATACCTGATAACATCGAAAATCTCCTCCGCGGGGTTCTCCAACATCTCTGTCACTGTTCCTTGGCAGAAATTCAGTCCATGATATTCACTGGTATTTAAGTTAATGAACTTCTTTAATCCATCAACACTACCTAAGACTCTGTCAACCCCTCTAAAACCCTCCGGCCTAGGCATACCTGGGTCATGAGGATGTAGAGCCATACGAATTTTGTACTCATCAGCTACTGGCACTACAGATTGAACAAAATAATTTATTCTTTCCCACATCATGTCTTCTGTGGTAGGGCCAGACAGGGTCAACGGAGGGTCTTGCACAGCAGCACGATGCCGAAATGCTCTTGTAGTAGAGCCTCCCCTCCATTTTTCATCCTCCGTACTTACCACACCTAAAAGGGTCAGGTTATATTTAACCGCAGGAATTCCTGCCAAAGAGCAGTTTTTAATTATATTTTGAATCAGTTCTATCTCTCTATCTCTGTCGGGAGATTTACCTAGCATAATATTAGGGTTTTCCGCGCTAGATATTTCATGTGAATTAAGCGGCAAAGGAATGAAATCAAGTTTTAACCCAAAAGATTCTACGTATTCTCTATATGTTGTTAACAATTGTTCAGTCCAGTCTTTCGGGTCACCTGGGGGAAATCCGCAAATATGATTTACCCCAAGCTGTGCAAATACCCTATAGTCGTCGTCATTTCTAGCCTTAAGCTGCGTTCCAACATGCATTCAATTCACCAATCACTTTAATACGTCTATTTTATGGTCCTCTATGTAATTCCAATCAATTTGATACCCTAATCCTGCCGAATTAGTCGCCGTTATGACCCCTTCTTCATCAGGAGACACATCGTTCATTAAACCAAACTGATGTGCTTCAGTGGGCATCCAATATTCATAATAGGCACAATTACTGACTGAATAAATAACATGTAAATTGGCTATGTTCATTAATGAGTTGCCAGCTGTTCCAATCTCACAATTATATCCAAATCCTTCTGCCATAGAACATAATTTCTTAAGACCTGTTATCCCTAATTTAGCTGCGGTTCCTCTTATTAACCGGTTGGACCTAGTCCTAATTGCGTTAGCACCCCAGTAGAACTGATTATCAGACTGGTCACTCATACATATTGGAACTCTTAACCTTCTACTCAATTCACTAATTCCGTCCAGATCGAAATGCGAAACAGGATCTTCGTACCAGTAAAACCCGTTTTGGTCCAAAGCTTGTCCTATCTCCAATGCCTTTCCATATTCATATCCGCAATTAGGGTCGAGCATAAGGGCTATTTCAGGCCCTACCCTATCCCTAACCATACTCACCATCCTTACGACTTCATCCGTATCCATTACACCTGGATGAATTTTATATGCCTTGAATCCTCTAGAAATAATTTCTTCCGCCTCACTCACATAACCAGAGGCATCTAGGTGCCGAGGTGGATAGGTAGCGTAGGCATTTATTTCGTTTCTTTGATTCCCAAGAAGATTATGAATAGGCAGTCCTGACTGTTTACCAGCTGCGTCCCACAGCGCAATATCAACCGGTGCCCATGCCGACATATTTATTCCTCTGCGAGCGGCCAATATTTGCAACCTGCTCCATAACCACTCTCTTTTAGCAACCTCCACTCCCAGCAATTCTGGTTTTAAAACCCCCAAAATAGGCTCATGCAGAGCCTTGGAGCCTTTCCTAAATTCACCTAGAAAACAATTTCCTTCAACCCCTTCATCCGTGAAAATTCGTAGGAGGCCTTGCTGAACAGTACCAGAAAATCTTCCAAGATCGGAATCTAATCCTGTATCTGGCAACTCCCTCTCAACAACTTCAATCGTTAAATCCGAAACTTTCATTCGACTCTCCTTAAAAAAGACTTCAATGACGGATTATATAAGAATTCACGGTGTTAGAATTTCATGATGGAATTGTTTAAAAGGGCGACGTCTTGGACGCCTAAAACCACTATCTACTATGGTTGGATAGTTATAGCAGTAGGAGCCTTGGGGACTTATGCCTCTTCTGGATCAGCGCAAGTAACCCTTGCAGGAATTCAGACTCTTATTTTTGAAGACACAGGGTGGGACCGAAGCACAATAGCGCTTGGAATAACTATAGGGACTTGGGTAGCAGGTCTCCTGACACCTGTATTCGGGAAAATAGCGGATACTCATGGTCCTCGTTTGGCTATGCCATTAACTTCCCTAATAGTCGGTGTGTGTTTTTACTGGATCGGAGGCATGTCTGCTATTTGGCATTTCTATGTCGCATACATCATTGCTAGAGGATTAGGAAATCCTGTTCTAATTGGAGTGATGCCCAGGACAGTAGCAGTAAATTTCTTTGACAGGAAAAGAAATCTGGCCTTGGGTATAGTTTCAATGGCTAGGCCTTGCTTCGGTGCCATAAATGTGCAACTAATCACCTTGATAAGCACCTGGTCCAGTTGGCGAACAGCGTACAAATTACTCGGGGTATATTCCATTCTACTGACCATACCTTTATCACTTTTCATCCGAAAAGATCCTGAATCAATTGGGCTTTTACCTGATGGAGAAAAACCCAAATTGTCGAATCAAGAATCGTTCATCAAATCTGAAGAAGTTGCCGATATAGACAAACATATTTGGTCTGCGAGAGAGGCTGCAAAAACTTTCACATTATGGGCGATAGTATCAGCAGAATTTTTGATAATCCTTACATCCGGCACCATCGGATTTCAATTAGTGCCTTATTTACATGAATCTGGTTTGCCAATCTCTATGGCAGCTTTAGCCTGGACAATAAGTACCCTACTAAACGCATTTTCTAATCCAATATGGGGATTTCTATCAGATATATATTCACCTAGAAAATTAGTGTTAAGCGCAATGCCAATATGTCTAGTCGTAACCTCAATTTTTCTCCTTATAGATGGCGGTTACCCTGGCTTCGCATGTGTAGTTATATGGGGGGCAGCTAGCGGTGGTCTTAATGTCTTAGGAGGTATGATCATAGCAAACTATTTTGGGAGGCACTCATTTGGATCAATATCAGGAATCATGGGACCATTTCAGATTATTGGACTTGGCTTAGGGCCAATAATAGGGGCAATCATGTACGATGCCACAGGTGGCTACATGTACCTGTTTGCATTTGCAATCATCACATACATCGCAGCAACAATACTTTTTTTCTTTGCAAAGCCCCCTAAAATGAAAATATTTCAATCTGTAGAAAACGCGTGATATGAAAGTTATTAAGATCTATTTGTCCTGTTTGCTACTCTCAATGGCTCTGCTGAATCTTTCTTGCAGTCAAGAAATAAATAGCAAAACAAATATTCCTAAAGAATCTAGTTCTGCAAAGACTCGCATTGCCCTTGCGGTCAGTGATTTAAGTATAGGGACCCATAGGTTGGCCTTTGGAATTATTGAAGCTGGAATTGGTCCTATTAAAAATGATGAAATTAAGCTTGAGACTTTTTTTCTACAAGATGAAAATAATCCATTATTAAAAGAAACCCTTGTGGCTGAATTTCAGAAGTGGCCTGTCGGAAATAAAGGAGTTTATACAAGTATGGCTACATTTGACAGAGCAGGTAAATGGGGCATTGGGATCACTTATGAAACACCTAATGGCCTTATAGAACGAGCTTCTACAGTGATAGATGTAGCTGAAAAAAGTCTGGCCCCATTTGTTGGGGACAAAGCATACCCATCAAGAAACATTACTAACGCCATTACTAACAATTTACATGACCTTACAACGGACCCAACCCCCTACTCCCCGTTCTACGAATACTCTATAGAAAAAACTATAACTGAAAGGATGTCTTCCCTTATTCTTTTTGCATCGCCCGCCTTTTGCACTACTGGGACATGTGGTCCGCAAATAGATATTATAAAAAATCTGCATTCAGATTTTTCCAAAGAAGTAGTGTTTATACATGTTGAAATTTATGAAAATCCTGCAGACATAACAGGGGATATATCCAATGCCAGCGTAGTACAAGCCGTCAAAGATTGGAATTTACCTAGTGAACCATGGGTATTTTTAGTGGATGAAGACGGAATTGTAAGGCAGAGGTTTGAGGGCTTGGCTACTTATCAAGAAATTAAGTCTGCCCTCACTCAAAATAATTTCATTACCGGAAAGTAATGATATGATTACTTTCAAAGGCCGGCCCTTAACGGGACCGGTCATTTGTTGTTAATTACATTTGAATCAATATATGAATCTTATAGAAATTACGGAAATTCTGAATTCAGATAGCAATTATGATCAATTGTTATCTGAAATCAAAAAAGGGAAATCTGGAACACGAGTTCAGGTTATAGATGAAGCTGTACCTTTTCTCACAGCATCAATATGGAAGAGATTGCAGGTACCTATCCTACTTGTTTGCCCAACTCCAGAACATTCAAGACGTCTATACGAACACCTATCCGCCTGGCTGGGGAATGAAATTCAGCCGCTGAGATTCAGTGAAAGTGAAATATTACCCTTCGAAAGATTGACGGAAGACCTCTCGACTGCACAGGAAAGACTTCGTACGCTAAATCATCTTTTTAAAAATAAATCTCATCCGTCAGTCATAGTCACTTCAGCAGCAGCGCTTACTCAAAAAACGATTTCAACTGAATCTTTTGAAGAAAATTCTTTTACCTATTCGCAGGGTGACAAAGTTAACTTGGAAGAGCTCTCTAGATATTGGCAACAGATGGGTTACTCTTTTGAATCAAATGTTTCAGACCCAGGTACAGCGAGTCGAAGAGGTGGAATTGTGGATGTATTTCCGATAGGCGAAGAAATTCCCTATCGTGTCGAACTTTGGGGTGATCAAATAGACAGCATAAGGACATTCGATCCAGATACACAAAGATCAATAGATATCGTAGAACAATTTTCCATAAGCCCAGCCAGGGAAACTTTGACAGCATCTATCACAGAAGATGAATTTGACCGGCTACTTTCCCATGTAGATCTATCCCAATGTAATCCGGAAGAAATAACTCGATTCAGCTCTGAAATAGATGACTTATCGAAAGGGAGCCAAATCGAAGAATTAGGCTTATATTCGGGTTTTTTCAACCATGGAACTTTATTGGACTACTTCCCTTCAAATGGTTTGCTCATCTCCTACAGGAATATAGACGCTATGAATTCTGTTTGGGATGTTGAGGAAAGGTCTAATCAATTGAGAACGGTAAAAGAAAATCGCGGCGAGCTTCCTATCAATTTTCCAACGGATAGGATCCCTTGGGATGAAATGGCAAATTCCATTCAGCTTCTAAAAAACAACTTGTTCCTGATGCCTTGGGGAGCATCAGATCTAGATAACAGCAATACGATCCCAATGCCTTTTAGCTCACCGCCTTTGTACAAAGGGGATATAGAGACATTGGCCGAAGATACGTCTGAGTTCATAAATGGTGGTGATAGAGTGATTACGATCACTTCTCACCACTCCAGGTTAAAAGAACTTCTTAGTAACCTAGATCCTGCTCAGCCAGACGCCACTGCCAAAATAGATGATCTAGGCTCCTTGTCAATAATCGGTGTTGACACTGCGAATATTGGAGATGGATTTGTAATCAATACATCAAAAAACCGCCTGACCTTGCTTGGTGATAAGGAAATATTCGGTATAGCCAAACGAAGGCGGGCCAAAAGAACCAATAAGGCCGCTCGAGAAACTTTCTTTGAAGAAATATCTCCTGGTGATTACGTAGTTCACGTAGAACATGGTATAGCCAAATTTATTGGTACGGATAGTAAATATGATGAGTCTGGAAACCATGAATATTTGATTCTCCAGTATGCCCAAGGGGATAAGCTTTATGTGCCTATGGAACATTTAGACAGAGTTGCTCCTTACGTGGCTCCCATGGATAGATCTCCTTCACTGACAAGGTTAGGAACACAAGAATGGTCTCGAACTAAAGAAAGAGTCGAAAAATCCACACGGGAAATGGCCATGGAGTTGCTCTCAATATATGCAGCTAGACAAGTCAGTAAAGGACACGCGACTGGCCCAGACACAAAATGGCAATTCGAGCTTGAAGAATCATTTCCATATGAGGAAACCGTGGATCAAATTTCCACACTAACAGAAATAAAAGACGATATGGAATCAGAGCGACCAATGGATAGACTTATATGCGGAGATGTTGGCTACGGTAAAACAGAACTAGCCTTACGCGCAGCCTTCAAGACTGTGATGGATGGGAAACAAGTAGCAGTGTTAGTACCTACAACAGTACTAGCCCAGCAACACTATGAAACTTTCTTAGAAAGAATGAAAGCTTTCCCTGTGGAGTTATCCGTCCTGAGCCGATTCAAATCAAATTTAGAGCAGAAGAAAACCTTAGAGGCACTAAAGGATGGGACGATTGACATATGTATTGGCACACACCGCTTGGTCCAAAAAGATGTCAAATTCAAAGACCTAGGCCTTGTAATAATAGATGAGGAGCAACGATTTGGAGTAATACACAAAGAAAGACTTAAACAAATGCGAAGCCAAGTGGACATCCTAACTCTCACAGCTACGCCTATACCCAGAACTTTACACATGTCTTTGGCAGGGGTAAGGGATATGAGCACCATAGAAACAGCTCCTGAAGAAAGACTACCAATAAAAACCTATGTTTCTGAATTTAGTGACGAGCTCATAAGAGAAGCGATTCTTAGGGAAATGGACCGACAAGGGCAGGTGTATTTTTTACACAACAGAGTTTATAACATCGAATATATGTCTGAATATATTAGGACTCTCGTACCTGACGCTAAAGTCGGAATCGCACATGGTCAAATGTCAGAAAAAGAATTAGAAAAGTCAATGTCAACTTTCTCACAAGGAGAAACTGACGTTTTACTTTGTACCACCATAATAGAATCAGGACTAGATATACCAAATGCAAACACCTTGATCGTTAACCGCGCAGATTCATTTGGTCTAGCCCAACTTTACCAATTAAGAGGACGGATCGGAAGGAGTTCAAAAAGAGGTTACTCGTACCTACTTATTCCCAAAAGTAATAGTATGACTGAATCGGCGGAAAGACGTCTGAAAGCAATGCTTTCAGCTACAGAATTAGGTTCAGGCTTCAAAATAGCTATGAAAGATTTGGAAATAAGAGGAGCTGGAAACATTTTGGGAGCCGAACAGAGCGGCCACATACATGCCGTAGGCTTTGAACTTTATACTCGGCTTTTAGCGACAGCTGTTGAAGATCTGCGATCTCAAGATATTCAACACAGTGATCAAGAGAACTCTCCGCTCCCTAGTTCAGTAAGTATAGATTTGGGAATGCCCACAGGAATTTCCCAAGACTATATCGAGGATCTCCCATCAAGGCTAGATATATATCAAAAATTGATCAAATGCCGCACCATAAATGAAACTGACTCCCTGGAACAAGAATTAAAAGACAGATTTGGACCATTGCCATGGCAAGCTATCAATCTCCTATTCACCGTTCGACTAAAAATAAAGTCCTCTGCAACGGGCATGGAGTACATAAGAAAAACAGGAGACAAATTAGTAATCCAATTTCCTTTTGAAGTGGGAGGAATGAGAATAGCCTTACAAAAATTAATTGGCTCAGAATGGACTATTGGAAATATGCAAATAAGATCTAATCTAACTGACCTAGGTAGCAATTGGGAAATCAAACTTGTCGAAGCTGTAGATAGATTAGGGGAATTTCAATCAAAAATGTCTACCGAACTAATCAATTCAGCCGAAGTGAATTAAATGTCAGGACAAGGAATTTAAAACATCTGAAAGTTGCGTCATTCCGGAAATTTTTGGACACCTTGAGAAGTCAGGGTGATTACCATCTCTATCAATCAATATTGGACGCACATCTGATGCTTCAGCCCCGTCTATGTCTGACCCAATTTGATCTCCAACATGAAGAGCTTCTCGCCCGGAGACACCAGCAATCTCCAAAGCTTTTTTAAACATCAAAGGATTTGGTTTTTCTACCCCAACTTCTAGAGAAGTTACGGCAAATGTCATGTGGTTAGAAAGATTAAATTCTTGAAGCAGTTCGTTTCCTGACCTATTCATGTTTGAAAGTAACCCGAGAGAAAAATTACGAGATTTCAACTCATCTAAAACAGGCCAAACATCATCAAAAATAACCATTTCATATGGAATGGCTCTCACTGTATTCCATATTTGACCAGCCGTCTCGAGATCTATTTCTACGCCTGAACCCTCGATGACTCTTTTCTCATATTCACAAAAAAAATCAAACCGCTCACCTTCCGACATTTGGCGCAGTGGATACGTTTTATTCTGTTCTGTCATGAATGAGTCCGCTTGGCCATAGCCTCTAAGAACCCCTTGCTCTGTTAAGGCAATACCAAAGTTAGCACACGCCGCCGATTGGATCTCATATCGTGAAGGCTTAAATCCAGCTAATGTTCCATACAGATCAAAAAAAATCGCTTTTATCATAGCGCAGCTATAATAGCACCTTTACATAAGGCATCATTGGTGGATTAGGATCATGAAAGCTGGCAAGCTACCAATAGAACATTTAGAAAAGGTTTTAAACGCGTTTAAGACATCAGATCCACGAATTATTGCTGGCCCGATGCCGGGAGAGGATGCTTCCTTAATCGACATGGGAGATAGCTACCTTATTGCAACAACAGACCCAATTACATTTACGGCAAATAGGATCGGTTGGTATGCAGTAAACATAAATGCAAATGATGTTGCTGTAATGGGAGGTGAGGCGAAGTGGATGATGGCAACAATACTTCTTCCAGAAAATTTTGGTGAAATTGCTACAAATCAAATATTTAATGATATTGCAGAAGCATGCAACCATCTAAATATCTCTGTTGTAGGTGGTCACACAGAAATTACGGCAGGAATTGATCGACCTTTAATATCCGGGGTAATGTTAGGTGAGGTCGAAAAAGGTAAAGAAGTCAGATCTTCAGGAGCCAAAGAGGGGGACTCAATCATCCTTACAAAGGCTATCCCAATCGAAGGTTGTGCTATTTTGGCTAGTGAAGCAGAAAACCAGTTACTAAAAAACGGCGTCGTAGCAACATTAATAGAGGAAGCACGGAACCTTATACACAATCCTGGAATCAGTATAGTAAAAGATGCCTCTATTGCAATGGAATCAGGAAAAATAAACGCCATGCATGATATTACGGAGGGTGGGATTGCAGGAGGCCTTGCGGAATTGGCATATGCCTCTAATCTCGGAATTCATGTGACAAGAGAAAATATACCAGAAATACCTCAAGCTAAAATTTTTTCTGAAATATTAGGACTTGACACCCTAGGAATAATAGCTTCAGGGTCTCTATTGATATGTGCCTCCCCAAAACATGATTCTGCAATAATAAAAAATTTAAAATCCAACGGGATAAATGCGACTAAGATAGGATCTATGAAAAATTTGGATTACGGACTTAAATTAAGCAAAAATGAGTGTATTGAAGATCTACCACGATTTGATACAGATGAAATTGCTAGGTTTTTTTCCAGTTAACCCTAAATAAACGCTAACCATCAATCAGATAACTAATTGGAGCAAAAATGAGCGGAACCT
Organism: SAR202 cluster bacterium; assembly: GCA_008373095.1. Taxonomy (GTDB): domain Bacteria; phylum Chloroflexota; class Dehalococcoidia; order Lucifugimonadales; family UBA826; genus UBA11996. Next base: position 32,411 of record RQOP01000037.1, read on the forward strand.
ACGTAAAATCCGAAAATGAACAGGGTGTGTTAATACTAACCATGCATGATCCCAAAACAAGAAACGCTATCGGGCTGGAAATGATGGGGGAATTGGAAGAAGAATTAGATAGATTTGAATCATCTTCTGAACTCAGAACTCTTGTCTTAACTGGATCAGACCCCTCATTCTGTTCAGGAGCGAATGTAAAGACAATGAATGAAGACAACGAATCATCTGAAGTAGTGGCTCTATCTGAGGACAGCAGCCCCTGGGATATCTTAAACCAAGCATGGGACAAGCAATCAGCCTCGAATGCAAGGCCAAGAGACCTGATAGAAGGTGTACGTTATTTTCCTCTAAGGTTACACAATCTGCAAAAACCATCCATCGCTGCTGTAAATGGTTCCGCAATAGGACTAGGAATGGGTATTGCTTTGTCTTGCGACATTAGATTTTCTTCCGAAAATGCCAAATTTTCTGAGATGTTTGTGAGGAGAGGATTAATACCTGCCGATGGTTCCTGTTGGCAACTTCCAAGGATGATTGGTTTAGGGAAAACTTTTATGCTTCAATACACTGGAGATGTTCTTTCTGCTGAAGATTCCTTGGACCTCGGTATAGTCAATAAGGTCACAGAACACGGTCAGCTAATGGAAGAAACAATGGAATTGGCCCACAGGATAGCCTCTGGAGCTACTTATTCCATGGCTCTAATAAAAAGACTAATACATGAGTCGCTACATACAAACCTCGAGGAAAGTCTAAAGCTTGCAGGGCCGGCGCAGGATATTGCGCGACAGACTTTTGATCATAAAGAAGGCGTCAAAGCCTTTGTTGAAAAGAGAAAACCTAATTTTATCGGTAGGTAAGGATTGGTAAAATTAGATTGTGTCTAGGAACCACTTTACGGTAGATTCAAAAGCTCCTGGGGATTCCTGGTAAAACCAATGCCCTCCGCCTTCAAGTTCAGCCAATTTGCATTGGGAGAGTTGTTCTCTCATTTTTACTGCAGTTTCATGGGTCAAGAGTGTACTCTGTCTTCCTCTAATTACCACCGTAGGACATTCCACTTCTCGCCAAGTTGACCATAAATCGGGTCTTTCATACTCGTAAATGAGCTTTCTATCTCTCTTCCATTGCCAGACACCATTAGGTTTCAATTTTGTCATTACCTCAGCCTGAAATTTAACCATTTCTTCAGAAGATAATGGTTGTCGGGACCAAAGCCTGTCTACTACATCTTCAAAGGTATTCCACTCGTCTGATTCATTTTTGTACCTTTCAAACATAGAACCAGATGATTCGTTGACCGAATCAGGATCTATATCGACTATTACTAATGCCCTTACTTCATTCTTCTTCTGAGCAGCATATGAAAAAGCATATCTGCCGCCAGCCGAATGTCCAATCAATATTGGATTATCCATGGCTAAACTAGAAATTGTCACTTCAACATCAGAAAGGTAATCCACAAACGAATAATGGCCAGGAATATGATCGCCATCACCGTGGCCTCTACTGTCCAAAGCGACCACCCAATAATCATCAGCCACAGAGTGAGCAAAGATTTCCCAGCTTCTTGCACAATCCTGTAAACCATGCAACAAAAGCATAGGAGGATTAGACCGATCACCCCATTCCAAACAATTTAATTGCACACCAGAGTGATCAATTTTTACTTGAGTGAAGCCTTCTTCCGTCAATTCAGGCTCCTGAATCCGCTTTTGTTTTTGTCCGACCCGTATAAACTTGGAAACGACCCATTTTCTAATGCCTCCACTCTAGATTCTAAACTTGATGCACCAATTGAACCTACCCATCTTCCAATAATCATACCTTCACGATCTAAAAAAAATGTGACTGGCAGGCCTGTTACACCATAATCCACCATTATTCTCCCATTCTTATCCATTCCGTTAACAAATGTAACATCAAATTCACTGATGTATTCATTGGCACTGTTCAGATCATCTTGGACATTTATACCAATTACGACTACATCTTTTTCTTTATATAACCTCCATATCTTCTCAAAATGGGGGGTTTCATCTCGACAGGGAGGACACCAAGAAGCCCAAAAGTTCAATATGATTGGGGATTCAGGATAGTTGGACAGTGATACCGGCTTCCCGTTGATACTTTCCGCGAAAAATTCTGGTGCTTTTCGGCCGATTAATTGCTCACCGCTTCTGCCAGTGGCAGAAGCTTGATTGGCAAGTCCAGTTGCAAGGAATATAGCAAATAGGGAAATTAGAATAGCCAAAATCAATATAGCAATTCCTTTAATTGCATTGCTCTTGGTTTGGATATTTGATCTCATAATTCGCCGAATTTATATCTGGTACATGATTTCTATTTTGTTATTTTATCAACAAAAAGGGGGAGCCTTGATGACTCCCCCCTAAAAAAACAAAAAGCATTCTGATCTAGAAATTTGACCTTCGAGCTTCCATGTTCGAGTGAACATCTATTAGCACAGCTTTGCCATCTGCATTCAGCTGCTTTGCCTGCTCCAATGCCGGAGCTATCTCTTCAGGCTTTGTGACAGTTATGCCGACAGCTCCAAGACCTTCAGCGATCTTGGCATAGTCACCAGTCATATAAGTTGTACCAAATGACTCTCTTGCGGTGGGGTACCCACCAGGATATGTAGCCATTCCACCATTATTTAAAACAATGGTTGTTATCGCTGCTCCCGACCGAACCGAAGTTTCTATATCTAAACCTGACATTCCAAAAGCGCCATCACCCATAATGTTCATGCAGAATTTATCTGGGCAAGCCATTTTTACACCCGTCATTAACGGTATTCCATACCCTAAATGGGTAGTTTTACCCCACCCCACATAGCTATGTGGAACTGTACCTGGGTAGAAAGGCATTATTATGTCTCGAGGGGCGCCAGCATCATGCGTCACTATACTATTTTCTTGATCCAGGACATTTATCATTTCACCAATCACCCTGTACGGGGTAATCGGTGTTTCATCAGAGGTAAGAGCATCACTCCACTCAGCCATCCATTTATCGTTGATTTCCGCAATTTGATCAGCGAGTTCTGAAGAACCTTTTCTGTTTTGTCCACCTAACTGAACTTTGACCTCTTCGACCATCATCTCGAGGGTTAGTTTAGTATCACCAACCAACCCAACATCAACATTAAAATCTTTGTTTAAATCGGCTACAGTCTCAGTGTTATGAATCATTACTTTCCCGTCTGGTATAGGCTGACCATAACCGGTCCGCGTAAGACTGGTTCCAACACCTAACAAAACATCAGATTCCTGCAACCATGTTCTTGCTTGTAATGATGTTGCCGAGCTTCCGGAACCAAGGGCCAATGGGTGTCTTTGATCGAATCCGGATTTACCAGGCATCGTGCAATAAACTGGTATTTGAGCTATCTCGGCCAATTGAGTTAATTCAGGCGATGCGCCAGACATCAACACTCCCATTCCTGACCAAATCACAGGCTTTTTTGCCGCTAGCAACAGTCTTACAGCTTCCTTAATTTCGGCTGGGTCTGGGGCAAATCTATGTCTTTTGGGAGGCGCGTAGGAAGACACTACAGAGTCATCAACCTCCATCTCTCCAACATCTGCAGGAATTTCAACAATCACGGGGCCTGGTCTTCCATTTCTCAGAGCATGAAATGCTCTCCTCATCACGGAGGCTACTTGATTGGGTTGAAACAACACTTCAGCAGATACTGAAACCGACTCGTAAGTCCGAGCAGGCGAAAAATTTGGCTTTACGGATCTCGCAGATACTGCAGGACCGCCAGGAAGATACAAAATCGGAACATTGTCCGCGTATGCCTGAGCCAACCCGCCCATAGTATTTTCAGAACCTGGTCCACCCTGAGTAATCAAAACTCCAAACTCTTCTCGATTTCGCATCCGGCTAAACCCATCAACTGCCATTGCAGCACCTCGCTCTTGGCGAAACATGATTGGATTAATTCCAACCTCAGCAACAGCTTCAATCAAGTTATTGGACGGGAAGCAACCTGCCCACTCAATCCCTTCTGCCTTTAATATCCTTGCTACTGCATCAAGCACTTTCATGAAAATGAATCCTCCAAATTAGAATAACTATTTCTTACCGACAATTGATGAGTATGACAAGGTTTAGCATCGCACTCGTCAAAAGCCATTCAAGGCACATTGTAGTTGGCACAAATATCATTATCAACCTAAAGATAATAAGCAATTTGCCGGCTGCGATAAACTTAATATTAATCAACCGCAAGCACAGATCATCTCAAATATTAATAACTTAGAATACACAGTATGCAGATCGGCAAAAAAATACACCACGTCAAAAAAATTAATTCCACTATGGAGGCCTGCGCGCATCTGGTAACCCAAGGAGCTGCAAGCGGCACCATCGTATCCGCTAATTACCAAGAATCTGGCAGAGGGAGGTTTAAAAGAAAATGGGTGTCACCAAGCGGTGACAATATTCAAATGTCCATAATTCTGAGGCCGCGCCAAAGTGAACTTAAATATATCAACATGTTTGCATCATTGGCTGTCTTAGCAACATGCGAGCAAGTCTTGAACAGTAAAGCCACCATTAAATGGCCTAACGACGTTCAAGTTAACGGCAGGAAAATATCTGGAATATTAACTGAATCAATCATAGAAGGTGAAAAAATAATATCTTCTATTGTTGGAATCGGTCTGAATGTCAACTTGGACGTAAAATCACAAACCGGTATTGAAAAAACAGCAACATCTGTTAAAAATGAAAAAGGACGATATGTAAGTCGTTCAGTAATATTCAAGACCATTTTAAAAAATTTGAATATTTATTATTCTAAAATTATTGATGGGGAATCTTTAAGGACGGAATGGACACAAAGGTTAAGCACAATTGGACAAACGGTGAAATTATCATTTGGACAAACCCCAAGTGAAAAACCGTTGATTGGTGTGGCTGAGTCAGTCACTGCTGACGGAGGTCTAATAATTCGACTATCAGATGACTCACTGTTCACCGCAAATGCCGGTGAGGTGACGCTAGCAAAAACAAGTGAACTGTTGTGATAAATTGGTCTTTATTAATTTCGGGAGTACAAAATGCTTGAAAAACTAACGCTATTAAACAAAACCGTTGTAATTACGGGCGGCGGTACTGGTCTCGGCAGAGAAATGTGCTTGGCTATGGCCAGGGCAGGAGCTGACCTTGTGATTGCCGCGAGAAGACTGGAACCAATTGAAGAAGTATCAAACCTGGTTCGAGGTTTAGGAAGGAAATCACTCGCAATTTCCACCGACGCAACAAATACATCAGACATCAAAGCATTATTTGACACGGTTTTGACAGAATTTGGAAAAGTTGACGTGTTATTCAATAACGCTGGCATTGTCAGAGAAGATTCAGCAAAACCAATTTGGGAAATATCTGACGAAAGCTGGAAAATAGGAATTGATGTCAATCTCTCCACTGCCTTCTACTGTTCCAGAGAGATATCAAAACATATGGCTGACAATGGTGGTGGAAAAATCGTTAACGTATCTTCTGGCTTTGGGTTTAGGGGAGGCAGAGACAATTACATGTATGCTGCAGGAAAAGGGGGCATTGTAAATTTGACTCGAGCTATGGCCACAAGCTTGGGAAGGTATGGCATTACAACAAACTGCATAGTACCTGGTTTTATACCCACTGAAGTCACTGACCCCAACAGTGAAAGAGCCAAACAGCGCGGCAGATTTATACCAATTGGCAGAGTCGGACAACCTTCAGAAATGGGCCCTCTGGCAGTTTATCTGGCGTCAAGTGCCTCTGATTACATGAATGGCGAGTTCTTCGCCATTGACGGAGGCGGATTAGCTGGGGGGATTGCCCCCACCCTTCATGCCCCAGAGATACCGTTAGAAATTTAAATTCAATAAAAATCTAAGGAGCTAATAGACGATGGACACACCGGAAGGATGGGATCTAACAGGAAAAAAAGCTGTCATAAGTGCAGACCGAAGAGGTTGGACCGGATTTTTTGCTGCCGCTTTGACAGAAGCGGGAGCCGATGTCGCGATAATAGGCTCTGAGAGTTCAGACATGGAAGATGCGAAAAATAAGGCATCTAGTAACGGTAGGAAAGTCATCACCAAAACAACGGATCTTATGTCTAAAGAATCAATTGATCAATCTATTCAAAACATAGTCAATGATTTTGGCACAATTGACATATTGGTCAATAATGCCAAGGCCGATTTTGGAAAAAGATTTGAACAAGTATCTGAATCAGAATTTGACACTCTAATAGATTTCAACTTGAAATCTATGTTCCTAACCTGCCAATCAGTCGGCCACACAATGCTCAAAAATAAAAAAGGTCACATTGTAAATATGACATCGGACCTAGCCGTGAGAGGTCTCTGGAATTCTGTAATCCCTTGTGCATCGGAAGGAGCGATACACCAGTTAACATCATCTCTGGCACTGGAGTGGGGTCGCGATGGTATTAGAGTCAACGGTATTGGTGCAGGTTGGCTTACTACCCAAAACAAATCCGATGCTGCGGAGCCAGATTTATTAGATAGATATCTACCTTCAAAAAGAAAAGGTCATCCAAATGACCTTACACAAATGTTGGTATATCTATCCTCTGACTCCTGCGATTTTGTAAATGGACAAACTATATTCATTGATGGTGGAGCGCTTGCGCATGCATAACTTTGAGGATAATTTTCCTATTTGAAAGCCGAAAAGAAGGTCAAAGTTAAATTCATTTAAAAAATTTAACCTACTTTTCCGGCAATGACCCTTATAAAATGCAACAGAATTAAAGCTACAACCGGTGAAAAATCGAACATGCCGGTTCTCGGAAGTACCTTCCTTATCGGCCCCATGATAGGTTCGGTGATACCATAAATCAGCCGAAGAATAGGCATGAATGGACTACCAGGTGACACGTTAAACCAAGAAACCAAAACTCGAGCTAATATTGCAAAATAAAGCACAGTAGCCAGTAAATTCAGGAAGTTTCCTAGATAGCCTCCTAGACTCAATTTCCTAACTCAACTGAGCGATCAAATGCGGCCCTGACTCCGTTTATTAAAGCTGCTCTCAGCCCATCATTTTCCATAGAAACCAAGGCTTCTATCGTTGTTCCTCCTGGAGAGGTGACCATATCACTGAGAACAGACGGGTGACTACCACTTTCCAGAACTAAATCTGTACTCCCTGAAACAGTCTGTAGCACCAAATGCCTTGCCATTTCCCTGGGCATTCCTAAATATACTCCGGCGTCAATCAAAGATTGAATAAACAGAAAAACGTATGCGGGCCCACTGGCACTTAAAGCTGTGGCCATATCAATATATTTTTCATCATGAACATAATATTCTTCGCCTAAGGTTTGGAGAATAGAAGAAATTTCTCTTTTTTCTGACTCCCCAACTTTATCCTTCGCAGTCCAAACCAGCATTCCCTTTCCAATTTGGGAAGGAGTATTGGGCATGACTCTTATTATTTCTTCATGTTCCAAACCTGAAGAAAGGTCATCAGAATTGCATCCGGCGACAATAGATATTACGGAACGACCTGAGGATATTTTCCCATTTAATTCTGCGTATATTTCAGGCAATGTCTGCGGTTTAACAGCCAATAAGATCTTTCCTTCCAGCTTTAAAATATCTAAATTATCCTCTACACAATTTACTTTATATGTAGTCTCTAAGTATTCTCTTCTTTCGGGAATAGGATCACTCACATAGATTTCATCTGAGACGAATAATCCCTTTTTAAGCACTCCTGCTATAAAGGACTCCGCCATAATTCCACCACCAACAAAAGATATCGTCATAACTAATTCCTCAGTCGTTTTAACCCGATATTCCGGGCAGTTTGCTATCACTTACTAGGGAGACAGCAGTGTTAATAGATTCCATCATACTAATATGGTCGGCTATGCCTTTTCCCGCTATATCGAACGCCGTACCATGATCAACAGAAGTCCTTATGAATGGCAATCCTAGGTTGACGCTTACACTTCTCTTCCAATCATGCACTTTAATCGGAATATGACCCTGATCATGATACATAGCTATGCATACGTCATACATGCCATCAATATTCTGATTGAACACTGTGTCCGCCGGAACCGGACCAGTTGCATCAATCCCTAAAGACCGGGCATCTTCAACAGCTGGCGCGATATGAACATATTCCTCGTCACCCAATAATCCTCCATCGCTAGCATGAGGATTTAAGGCGGCTACCCCAATTCTGGGAGCTGTAAACCCCCATTTCTTGAAATGATCATTTGTTAGGGATATTTTCGCCAACACATTATCTTGAGTAACGTAGTCACAAGCTATTCTTAGCGACCTATGAGTCGTCAAATGAACTACTCGCAAGCTTCCAGTCATAAGCATGGTGGCCACTTGACTTACTCCCGTCTGACTTTGGAATATTTCCATATGCCCAATGTCTTTATGGCCTGCTAAATTACAAGCCTCTTTATTAATTGGTGCCGTACTTATCGCCTGTATTTGACCAGAAGCAGCTAACTCGCCGGCCTTTAGTATCCACTCAACCGAAGCTTTTCCAGACTCGGCAGAAATTTGACCATACTCTATTTTGCTGAAATCAAGATTTCCTTCATCCAAAACATCTACTGTTTCAAAGCTAGGTTCTATATCTTGAATAGAGGAAACCTTCTTAACTGAAACATCTGAACCTATTAATTCAAATGCATCAGACATAGCATCAGCATTTCCGATCACAAAAGGATTGCATTTCTCATAAATACTTGCGTCTACAAGAGTCTTCGCCACTACTTCTGGCCCTATACCAGCTGAATCCCCCATGGTAATAGCAAGAAAAGGTCTATTAGTCATTAGTCAATGTCCTATTTAAATATCGAACCGGGCAGTAAATCAGCTACCTCTAAAGAAATTTGAAACTTTCAATAACAAAAGAGGATTAAAAGGATCTACTAGTTAGTCACCTTATTCGCATTTATTGTATCCACAATCAGGACAACTTAAACAACCTTCTTGATGAAGTAAATAGCCTGAGCATTCAGGGCATTTGGCACCACTTGCAACATTAGAATTATCTTCCTGATCATTTTCTTTGTTTGTGGAAGGAAAAAGCCCCAACTGTGCGGAATTTGCAACATTATCGATTACATTAGAAGCAACAATAGGACTATCTAAATGCCTGCTCAGAGCGAGAGCTACCGCATCTGGCGCAGATCTTACTAGAGTTCCCCCATCCCAAACAGGAACATCGGTAATACCACTTAACTGATCCACTATTTGCGAAGGATCAATTCCAGCCCGCAAGGCCATTGATGAGAGCCTTGCAATAGCTTCCAAATAAGCAGAGTCGCTACTTCCTGATTTTCCTAAATTAGCAAACACTTCAAACGGATGACCTTGATCATCAAATGTTATATTCACAAACATTGTTCCATGACCCGTCCTTACTCGATCGGTAACACCAGTAACGGATACAGGCCTTTGCCGTGGTACTTTTAGGTGATCCTCTTGATTATCTTCATCATCCGCTTTCGTCTTGCCTGTTTCCAAAACCTGCATAGATTTAGACCCGTCTCTGTATACAGTTACCGCTTTACAACCGGTCTCCCAAGCCAAACGATATGCATCTTTAACATCTTGCACGGTAGCCGTATTTGGTAGATTAATCGTTTTAGAAACAGAATTAGTTACATGTTTTTGCCATACCGATTGCATTTTCACATGAGCCTCAGCCGAAACACCCATTGATGTTCGATAAACAGCAGAATCGAGTCCATGATCACCCATGATTTTTTCGGCATTATCAGGATCTTCCACAATTTGGGTCAAAACTTCTCTAGCAGCCTCTTCAGTACCAATAGCAGATTTCAAACTCTCAACAATTGACGATGGTGAATCCAAAAGTCTAGAACTCGTCCCCTCATGGTCTTCCCACAACACATTGGACCACCAAGCCAAAGCAAAATGAGGCTCAATCCCACTGGAACAACCAGCTATCCTACTAATTGTTCCCGTTGGTGCAATGGTCACAACACTTGCATTTCTTACAGGAGGCATTCCCCATTGTTTCAAAGCAGAATTTTCATACTCTGGAAAAGGTCCCCTTTCCTCGGCAACTTTAGCTGATTCGTCCCAAGCAATACCATTCAGAAATCCTCCCAATTTATCAGCAAGATCCAAGGCCTCTTGGGAATCATAAGGAAGTCCCATTCTGACAAGGGCGTCAGCCCATCCCATAACTCCTAATCCGATTCTGCGCGTATCCAAATTTACTTCGCGCAACACCGGTAACGGGAACGAATTTACTTCAATAACATCATTGAGGAAACGAACTCCGGTCCTAGTGGTTTTCTCCAGGGATTCCCAATCAAAGTCATCCCCTGTGATATGAGCATCTAGATTAATTGACCCTAAGCAACAATTCCCATAATTTTCCAGAAATTCTTCACCACATGGGTTACTAGTCTTTATTTTCCCCATTTGAGGATTAGGAGCAGTCTCCCAAACTCTATCTACAAAAACCACTCCGGGATCTCCGGTCTTCCAAGCTGACTCAGCTATTTCATCCCATAGTTCCTTTGCTCTGACAGTTCCTAGCACCTCATTGGTGGGTCCATCACCTGTATCTCTTGGGTTGATTAGGTTCCAATCCTCATCATTTTCAACTGCTTTCATAAAATCATCAGTTATTTGAACCGATATATTGAAATTCTGAAGAGTATCATCGTCATCTTTGCAATGAATGAATTCCCTGATATCAGGATGACTAATGATGAGCTGTCCCATATGGGCACCCAATCTGAACGCTCCTTGAGTAAGAGTAGCACCAACTGCAGAAAATAGTTTCATGACAGCAATCGGACCACAAGCCTGACCATGCGTCGTAGATATTCGGTCCTGTTTTGGTCTCAAGTCAGAAAGCCCAAACCCGATACCTCCCCCCCATTTTTCAATCATCGCAGCATCATTAGCTACCTTCATTATAGATTGAATATTATCTTCTGGAGAAACCACAAAACACGCCGATAGGCAACCCCTTCCAGTACCAGCATTTACTAAAGTCGGAGAATTAGGCAAAAACTTTAAAGTTGACATTATTTCATAGTATTTTTGCTCATATTCTGCTTGTTTAACTTCAGGTTCCCCTAGTGCAACAGCACTGGAAACTCTCCTAAATAATCCTTCCGCATCTTCAGTTGGTTCACCATTATCGTCTCGCCTGAGATAGCGCTTTTCAATAATGAACCTGGCATTATCAGAAAGAGATAACCCATCGCTGTGAATTTGATTATCGGACACATCTATTTCGCCCGACTCTAATATGGTGTTAGTCAGTGCTGCAGCCACCTCCCCAGAAACCCCAACTGACTCCAAGGCCTTTACAACGTCTTCTCTAATTTCTTCTCTATCACCACTGTTAGAAGACTCTCCTGAAACTACTCCTTGAGTCATTAACACTACTCCTCAATAAAACTGTTATTTAAAAAATTCAAACCGCTAAAGCAAATCGTACGCACAATGCGAACATATGTACGGATTATACATGTTCCAATCAAATTTTTAAATTTGAACTGTCGGCTTTTTCGGTTTCCTCCCTCTCTTTCTACGTCCAACGGGTGTCAACTCATCATCTTTGAGAAACGACAATTGACTACTCGTTTCATCTTTTTTGGGCTCCAACAATGCATCTACTTCATCTTTAAAACTTTCTATGTCTCTAAAGTCTCTATAAACGCTGGCAAACCTTATGTATGCAACCCTGTCTAGATTCCTTAACCTCTCCATCACCAACTCACCAATTGACCTTGAAGGCATCTCAGCTCTCCCGGCATTGGCCAGATAAGTTTCAATCTCATCAATTGCCTTTTCAATACTACCTATTGGTAATGGCCTTTTGGCGCAGGCATTTTTCATGCTGGACCACAACTTATCCCTGTTAAATTCTTCCCGTCTACCATCCCTCTTCACCACAATTAGAGCCCTTGTTTGTATTCGTTCATACGTGGTGAACCGAAGCTCACAACTTGAACATTCACGCCTTCTACGTATGCTCTCATCAGAATCCCGAGAATCAATGACTCTAGAATCTTCATTACTGCAAAACGGGCAATACATAGATATAACTAAACTCCAAAAACTAAAGGGAATTAGCACAGTTAATATATATCAATACATACTATAAATCGTGCTATCCCAGAGAGGCTACGCTATATATTGAGGTTTTAACGGGAAAGTCTCAAGGGGTAGAACCCATTATTTTTGGGAGATTTTCACCAATAAAAGACAATGTCAGGCACGAACACCAAATTTAGGACACATTTGAACAAAAATTCACAAAAGAGGCTTTTGAGGCGTTAGCATCACCAATAAGTTCCCAATCAAAAAACTATTGTTTGGATCAGTTATTTTGGGAACTAACTAAATATTCCCTCCACCTCTCCTCAAAAATGGTGGTAGGTCCAGTGAATCTTCATTTATTTCCACTTTGTTAACAGCTTCAACAGTCCTCGCCATATCTCTCTGGAGTAAGGTATCAGTAGTAGGGAATCCAGTGGCAATTATTGTTATCTTAATTTCATTTTCCATTTTATGGTCAGTAGTCATCCCAAATATTATGTTAGCTTCGGGATCTACCACTCTTTGAATAACCTCAGCGGCTTCATGAAGTTCCGACAATTTCAAATCACTGCCACCAGTGATATTAAAGAGAACACCTGTAGCACCCTCGATAGAGACATCCATTAATGGATTTGTGATTGCCTCTTGCGCTGCATCTCTAGACCTAGACCCACCAGAGGCGTGGCCTATTGACATCCAAGCTGGGCCCGCATCCCTCATAATGCTCTGAACATCAGCAAAGTCCAAATTTATATCGCCTGGGTTAGTTATAAGTTCAGTTATTGACTGAACACCTAATCTCAAAACGTCATCCGCCAATCCAAATGCATTCTCGGCCGTTACTTCCTCTTGAGAAATAATACTAAGCCTCTGGTTGGGTATTACCAACAATGTATCAACATTATTTTGCAATTTTTCTATTCCGGCCTGAGCTTGCTTTGACCTTCTTATTCCTTCAAAGGCAAAAGGTCGAGTTACAACCCCTACAGTCAAAGCACCTGTTTCTTGAGCTATTTCTGCTATTACTGGGGCTGCTCCTGTACCGGTTCCACCACCCATTCCTGCCGCAATGAAAACCATATTAGAATCTCTTATGACATCATATATTTCTTCTCTGCTTTCCTCTGCTGATGCCGAACCCTTATCAGGGTCTCCTCCAACACCCATTCCTTGGGTAAGCTGTTCACCAATTCTTATCCGATTTGGTACATCACTTTTAAGTAATGCCTGGATGTCGGTATTCATTACTATGTATTCCACACCGGATATCCTTTCCCTAAACATACGAGAGACGGCGTTCGAACCACCACCGCCTACTCCGATAACTTTGATGCGCGCCACACCTTCCAATTCTCTACCGCTTGTAGTCATGTTTCCCTCCGAAATGCAAAATACCGATTCAGACCTAGCTTAACTTTAATAATTTTTTTATTCGCCCCAAGAATCCTGAGCTCTTAATACTATCATTCATACCTATTCGTCTTTCTGCGGAATTTTCGACGTTGAACGCATGTAATACCATTCCAATAGCTGTCGAGTAGCACGGATTTCTCAAATCATCTGTTATACCCATAAGAAAATCAGGTACACCTCTTTTTATGACGCAGTTGGGAATAAACTGTTCAGCCATTTCGTAAAAACCGGGTAATTGAGAAGCCCCACCAGTTATATAAACTATTGAATTAGGATTTTCTTTCAAGCCCCCTTGCTGCAACTTTAAATCTATCAGCCGAATAAGTTCCATGGCACGTTCTCTCATAAGTTGGCAGAGATCCCTTCTCCTCAATTCTATAGTTGCCGAAGAACCGATAGGAGAAATAGGAACGGTTTCAGTCAAATCTATAGCAGATAGATTGGTGTTGCCATACTTTACTTTAGCTTCTTCAGCCTCGGAAAATCCCGCGTTGTATGTCAGACAAACATCATTAGTGAATTGAAAGCCACCAACTGGTATGGTACCGGTATAGACGGTACTCCCATTTTTAAAAATGACTATATCCGTAGTTCCACCACCAATATCAACGACGGCGGAACCAATATCTTTTTCAGTCTGAGTCAATATTGCTTCGCTGCTAGCAAACGGTTCAACCACCAAACCTTTCAAATCTACGCCGGACATTTTTATAGTCTCTTTCAACTTATCCGCAAAATATGAATCAGCTGTAATTAGATGTGTGGTAACTTGCAAACCTGTTACATGCATGCCCACAGGGTTTTTTATTCCGTCGTGTCCATCTACTGCGTATTGGATCGGGAACGAGTGAACGATTGTTCTACCGGGAAGATGTAATCCTTTAGACACCATACTTGGTATTTGAGCCACCTCCTCCAAAGTAACTACCCCTTGCTGACCTATACTGGAAAAATAATCAACTCTGTTCTCATAGGTAATATGAGACCCTGTAATACCCACATAGGCAGATTTTATATCTATACCTACATCCGAGCGTATTTCAGCGATCGTTTTACGTATAGCATCACTTATAGCACCCGAATCAACTACATTTCCTCTTTTAATCCCTGAACATGGTATCTCACTGAAAGAAATAAGTTCTGGAAACCCACCTTTTGATTTTCGAGCGAGAACCGTACACACCTTGCTGGTGCCCACGTCTATTGCAGCTATTAAATCAGAATTAGTATCTATCAAACTTTGGGTCAACCTATTTTCTCTACTATTCTCATTTTTGCACTTCTACTTCTCGGATTAATTCCAATTTCACTACTACTCGGTGTTTTAACTTTTTTATTAACAATGCGCAGTTGTGATTTGTGATCACAGACACAAACTGGAACATTAACTGAACATATACAGTTTAAGGATTCTTTTTTAAAAAATTGTTTTACTATTCGATCTTCAAGGGAATGGTAGGTGAGAACTACAAATTTCCCTTTATTCGTAAGCAAATCTAGTCCCGCTGACAAACCACTGTTTATATTTTCAAATTCCTGATTTACTGCTATCCGTAGCGCCTGAAAAATTCTTGTAGCAGGATGTATCCTTGATTTCCTAGATCTTCCCACTTTTTCTTCGACTAATTTTGCGAGTTTGCCTGTGGTCATAATGGGTCTTTGATCGCAAATCGCCTTTGCAATTCGCCTTGCTGCCCGTTCTTCCCCAAAGTGAAAGAAAATTTCAGATAGCTCTTTTTCTTCATAAGTGTTAATCAAATCATATGCAGTAATTCCTTGCGATTGGTCATATCGCATATCTAGCATTTCATCTGATCTAAAGCTAAATCCCCGCCCCTCGGTTTCTAGTTGCATTGACGACAAACCCAGGTCCAATAGGATTCCACCTACGGGACTTATATTTGGTTCTCTGGTTAGCATTTTCATATCAGCATAGTTGCCATTAACTAATAAAACTCGATCAGTAAATTTTTGAAATCCCTTCCTAGACATTCTCGTAGATTGAGCATCAAGATCTATGCCAAAAACTTTCCGGTCAGGGTATCGTTCTAGCAGGCCACGAGAATGCCCCCCTAGCCCAAAAGTACCGTCAATAAACCACCCTCCCGGACTGCCCTCAAAAGCTTCCAAAACCTCAGAGAGCATTACAGGCAAATGGGTAACAACTTCGTATTTGGAGTTCAATCAGAGCACCCTTTTACTCGTGCTAAAATACGTCTGAGAAACACCAACTCTAATTACCCACTTTGACATACATAATTTTGGCAATTCATCAGGGTTTATTGCAAGGTTTTTCTATACAAATTTACGACCATTTTAACGTTTTATCAAGGATATATTTATGAATCCTTCAGCAAAAGACAATCAACAAATATTTTCTGCCGGCATCCTAACAATAAGTGATTCCGGCTCAGCAGGAGATAGAGTAGACATAAGTGGTGAAAGAATAGTCGAAATCATCGAAGTTGCCGGTTTCAATAAAAGGTTGAAAGATATCGTTCCTGATGAAATTCCGGTTATATCCGAAAAATTAGCTGAATGGTCGGATAGCGGAGAAGTTGACATAATATTCACAACTGGAGGGACGGGCTTGGGCCCACGCGACGTGACTCCAGAGGCTACGAAAAACATCCTTGATTTAGAAATACCCGGAATCGGGGAGTCAATGAGGGTGAAAACTCTAGACCGAACACCATTCGCAATTCTAAGTCGATCCACTGCAGGAATACGATCGGGATGTTTAATTGTTAATTTACCTGGAAGCCCAAAAGGAGTCGAGGAATGCTTGGAAGTAGTTATTGAGTCTCTACCCCACGCTCTGGCAATGATAAGAGGATGGAAATCTCACGTAGAACCAAATTAGATAAACACATTAATCATTCATCTACCAATAAACTATGAAATTTCATATCTTTACCCTTTTCCCCAACGTTTTTGAAAGCCCACTGGCAGAAGGTGTAGTAGGCCGTGCTCTAAAATCTGGCTTGATTGAGATAAAAATAAATAATATTAGAGACTACTCAACCAACAAGCATGGATCAGTTGACGATTATCCCTTCGGCGGTGGGCCTGGGATGTTGTTAAAACCCGAACCTATTTTTGAATCGATACGCTCGAAGGTACAAGACAAAACCATTAGTGAAGGTTCACCTTTGATTCTTTTATCTCCACAAGGAAGAAAATTTAACCAAAAAGTAGCAAAGGAGCTTTCCCAAAAGGAAGAAATATCTTTGATATGTGGGCGATATGAGGGCTTTGATGAAAGAATTCGTTCAAACTTGGCTACGGATGAGATCAGTATCGGAGATTTCGTACTAAGCGGAGGGGAAATACCAGCAATTACTATCATTGATTCAGTATCACGTTTACTTCCGGGTGTTATCAGCAGCATCGAGTCCGCAGAAAACGATTCATTTTTCAATGACTTATTGCAATATCCTCAATACACGAGACCGGCTAAATTTGAGGGATTAGAGGTGCCCAAAGTACTTTTATCAGGAAATCACTCTGAAATTGAAAAGTGGCGCCGACTAGAGTCTCTAAAGAAGACCAAAGACAGGAGACCAGATTTACTATCTAAAGCTCACCTTACCGAAGAGGAACAAAAATTTTTAGATAGCCTCTAATAAAATAGAAAATCCTTAAATCTCAACAAGATATCTGCTATTGTTCTAATCGAAATGTGTCAGATTAATACTTGCTAGTAGTAGGGAGACAGGTTCTTGATAGGTAAAGATTTTTTAACAGTCCATGATTTAGAACCTTCAGGTGTTTTGGACTTGGTGAAGAAAGCCAATTTAATGAAAACCGCTTCGCCACCCCAAGTCTTGGCGAATAAAACGGTAGCCTTACTGTTTGAAAAACCTTCTCTTAGAACTAGAGTTAGCTTTGAAGTAGGTGTTAAACAAATGGGAGGAACGTGTATATTCCTAAGTAATTCAGAGGTGGGATTAGGGATAAGAGAACCCGAATCAGATGTGGCAAAAGTCCTCGATCGACTCGTAGATTGTATAGTTGCAAGAGTTTTCTCTCACAGCAGTCTAGAAAAATTGGCTGCTAACACTGATCTTCCTGTCATAAATGCCTTATCTGACAAAGGACATCCGTGCCAAGCAATGGGAGACTGTTTAACGATTTTTGAAAATAAAGGCACCTTAAGTAATTTGAAATTAGCCTTTATTGGAGATGGAAATAACATAGCTGGAAGCTTAGCCTTAGCATGCGCTGACGCAGGAATGGATTTTAGTCTCTCTTCCCCGGAAAAATATCAATTGCCCAATGAAATATGGCAGTCAGCGCAAAAAGTTTCGGCGGAAACAGGTAGTAAACTCCAATGGAGTACTGACCCAAAGGAAGCCATTCAAGATGCTGACGTCGTCTATACTGACGTATGGGTAAGCATGGGGGACGAAGAAGAAAGAGAAGAAAGACTAAACACCTTTGCCCCATACCAAGTCAATGAATCTCTAGTAGAATACGCCAAGCCTGACTTCCTGTTTATGCACGATATGCCAGCTCACAGAGGAGAGGAAATCTCAGAAGGCATGCTTGATCACAAAAACTCTGTGGTATATCAACAGGCTGAAAACAGACTTCACGCGCAGAAGGCCATTATGGCTGAATTGCTGTCAGGTTAGAACTCCATTTTTCATTCCCATGCAAAAAAACTGCAAATTTAGGATAAAAATATGGAAACAGAAAAAGGGCGGCTGCAAAAACCAACGGTTGCCATTGTTGGCAGGCCTAATGTAGGAAAATCCACACTATTTAACCGTCTAGTCGGACACAGAATTTCTATCGTTTCCGATTTGGCTGGAACGACTCGGGATAGGATCATTGCAGAAACAAATTGGTCTGATCATTCCTTTATTTTAGTAGATACTGGAGGTTTGGAACTTTTCCCAGATGACGACATTTGGAATCAAGTGAAATCACAGATCCATTATGCAATCAATGAATGCGACGTTGTAATTTTCCTAGTAGACATATCGGATGGAATTACATCTAACGACCAAAATATCGTAGATACCATTCGCAAAACTGGTAAGCCAGTGGTAACAGTAGCCAGCAAAGCCGATAACGAAATACGGGATCAAATGGCCTCAGAATTATATTCACTGGGGATGGGAGATCCTGTACCCATTAGTGCCTACCACAACCGAGGTTTGGATGATCTAATGGATAGAGTAGTAGCTCATTTCCCAGAGAATAAGTCTTTCCCAGAACCTGAAGCCGACCTCGGTTTAGCTATTGTCGGGCGTACAAACGTTGGTAAATCGATGCTAATTAACTCCCTATCTGGAGAGAACAGAGCAATTGTCAGCGATATAGCAGGCACCACTCGAGACAGTCTGGATTCAGTAATAAAACACAAAGATATGGATATCCAGTTAGTAGACACAGCTGGTATACGACGCAGAGGACAAATTGATTACGGAATTGAAAGTTATAGTGTTCTGCGTTCGATCCAAGCCATAGATCGCTGCGATGTAGCTGCCCTCGTAATTGATGCTTCGGAATTTGCAACTGCCCAGGATACCCATGTAGCCAACTACATCCTCGAAGCACACAAAGGCATTGTAATCCTAGTTAATAAATGGGATTTATCAAATCAACTGGATACTAACCAGCAGGACATGGCCAATCAAGTACGAGCAAAATTCAAATTCATCCAATACGCCCCAATTTGTTTTACTTCAGGTCTGACAGGAGCAGGTATTGAAAATATGTTGGATATTGTTACCAAAATACAATCTGAGAGATCAAAAATTATCCCCCGAGCAAAGGTACGAAGAACGATTTTAACTGCAGTTGCAAATCATCCACCTCCAATACAAGGCAAAAGAGAATTAAAAATATATAGTGCTATGCAAGATGGTACCAGCCCACCAAGTTTTACTTTTTTTGTAAATCATCCCGATATGATTCATTTTTCATACAAACGCTATATGGAAAATAGTTTACGCGAAGATTTTGGGTTTGAAGGAAGCCCGTTAAGAATGCGGTTCAGAGGCAGAGGTAGAAATACTGAAACATGAACATCTACCTAACAGGCACAGCTTTTATTATTTTTGGTTACTTACTGGGTTCTGTATCCTTTGGACTTATCATTGCAAGAATTGTCAAAGGAATTGATATCAGACAGTTTGCAAGTGGGAGCACTGGAGCAACCAATGTAATGCGGGCATGTGGTTGGCCTTGGGGCATATTAGCCATGGCTCTGGATATGTTTAAAGCTGCAGTACCATTATTTATTGTGCTATATATCCATGACTTTGGAATACCGATTTGGACGCATCCCATGATCGGACTATCGGCAATTTTAGGACACATATGGCCAATATTTACAAATTTTCGAGGAGGAAAAGGAATAGCTTCCGGGTGGTCAGCTCTAATTGTCTTATCTCCTTTATCAGGTCTAATAGTCTGTTTCTGTTCTTTCCCATTTATGATACTTACCAGGTACGTATCCCTAGGATCCATAATTGGTTCCCTTTCCGGTGGCTTGACACTCACCGTCTTATCGATCTTGGGTTTTTGTGATCCTTCCTATTGTGTATTTGGTATAGGGGGGTCCGCTCTAACAATATGGAAACATAGAGATAATATAAATCGTTTGCTAAATGGCACTGAAAGAAAAGTTGGCCTTAATAATGACTGAATTAACGGGTCTTCTAAAATAAATTTATGGATCAAATAACAATTGTAGGTTCAACCACATGGGGCACCACTCTAGCCATAATTAATTCTATGGAAGGTAAGGACGTTGTTCTTTTGGTCAGAACTGAAAAAGAATCAGACATGCTAAACAAAAACCGAGAAAATAAAAGGTTCCTACCTGGAATTTTTCTACCAGAGAAGCTAAAAATATCATCCGATACCCAAAATTTTATTCCTAGAACCACCTTACTTTTAATAGCTGTTCCGTCACAAACTTTAAGACAAAATGTTAGGGCTATGTCAACTTACATTTCTGATTCTACAATCGTTGTAAGTGCCTCAAAGGGATTGGAAGCAAGTTCTGGAATGCGAATGACAGAAATCATAAAAGAAGAGGTGCCAACTCTATCATCTGACAACATATGTGCTCTCTCTGGACCAAATTTATCGGACGAAATCCTGGCAGGGAAACCATCTTCATCCGTCATTGCGTCAAACAATGCCTCAACGGCAAAATATGCTCAATCTTTACTTAATTGTTCCTATCTTCGTCTGTACACAAACTTGGATCTGACAGGAGTTGAAATATGTGGAGCTCTGAAAAATATTACTGCTATAGCAGCTGGGATATGTGATGGCCTCGATCTAGGAGACAATGCAAAAGCTAGCATTATTACTAGAGGGCTTGCAGAAATGGCCCGTTTTGGCCATTCACTAGGTGCTGAACCATCTACTTTTTCAGGGTTAGCAGGAATGGGAGACCTTATAGCAACGTGTTCCTCAGGACTAAGCCGAAATAACAAGGTGGGTAGAATGCTAGCAAAAAATATACCCTTGGAAGAGATCAAAAGAAATATGGATAACGTTGCAGAAGGAATTGAGACAACCAAAGCAGTGGTAGCCATGTCCAATAAACTAAATATAGATTTACCAATCGCCAATGCTGTATATAACATCCTATTTGATGAGGTGTCGGTCGAAAATGCCGGGGCAGAACTCATGGGCAGAACATTAACTTCGGAAAACTAGATTATATAATTGGAATTTTTTCTTAATTCACATAGCTTTGAATTCGTATAAAACGGACACTGCCGCAACAATACCAGCGGTTTCAGCCCTTAAAATTCTCCCACCTAAAGAAACTGAAATGGCACCATTTTCTACTGCATCAGATACTTCTTGCGATGTGAATCCTCCAACCGGACCGATAACTATATCAACACTTGACCCCTTCATTGACTGATTCTGATGCAACTCAGACAAAATCGCAGCAATACTTCCCTTTTTTTCCTCCTCCCATGGAATCAAAGCAACTGGGCTAAGATTCGCAATCAGGTTAGAAAACTCTATCGTTTGGGAAAGTTCAGGAACTAAGGACCTACCACTCTGTTCCGAAGCTTCTTTAATTATTCGTTCCCACCGAGTTATTTTAGAATCCCCTGGATTGGAAAATTCTGTCCGTTCGCATGTGAACGGAACAAATTTTGAAATCCCAACCTCAACTCCCTTTTGTAGGGCATATTCATACCGTTCAGGTCTTATCAAGGCTTGATAGAGAGTTATGAAAATCTCTGGTTCCTTAAGACCATTAACAGTGGAGATCACGGAACCAACGCTATTGTTGGTGTCCACAACCTCCAATATAACCTTATAATCAACTCCATCTCCGTTAAATACAATAACTTCATCCCCTATCCTTAAACGTAATACCCTTTTTATTTGCGAAGAGATGTCGTTTGGAAAATAAACAGCATTATTTTGTATTGCAGATGAATCTAAATAAAACCTGTGCATAAAACCTCAATATGTCACATATTTTATGGATCTGTATATATTGTTTTAGTGGCTAACACAGCGGTCCAATCACCATCAACAAGAATTTTATCGAACCTTACACCTTGCATTAAATAGCATTTTTCAACATCATCTAGAGAGCTTTCCAAAATACCAGACAGTACCAATTTACCACCATCTACAACTGCACTAGAAATATATTCTGATAAATCCACAATGACTTTGGCGGCAATATTTGCAACAGCTACGTCATATGCTGATTTTTCAACTTCAATTTCGGGAAAAGATCCATTCAATACCGTCACCTGAGAAGAGATATCATTCAGTTCACAGTTTTCCAACGCAATACCTACTGAACGCTCCTCAGTTTCAACACCTAGTACCTCTTGTGCACCCAATTTCACCGCCGATATTGCGAGAATTCCGGAACCACATCCAACATCAATAACCTTCTCACCACCACTTATCAGTGTTTCTAGAAGTTCCATACACATCCTAGTAGTAGGATGATGGCCAGTACCAAATGCCATTCCCGGGTCCAATTTTATAAGTACATCACCGTCTGTAACCTTATGCGTTCTCCAAGTGGGACATATCACCAAATTAGACCCCACTCGAATCGGATGAAAATGCTCTTTCCAGTTAGATTCCCAATCTTCCTCTTCAACTTCTCGCTCTTTTATCTCAGATATTTGAGCGAAATGCGCTACCAACTTTACAGCGACATCAATGTTTGATCTTCGTTCTCTAGCTGATTCATCCAAAGGAATAAAGGTGACAACCTTAACCGTCGCTGGAACAGGAGGGATTTCCCCTTCATCTGGATTGAACTCCGCAGGGCTTTCTATCGCTACTCCACCTTCGCCATATCTATAAAAAATGTGCGTCAATGGCTCCACATATTCAGGAGGAGCCTCAACACTTAGCTCAAGCCATTTCAATTCGTAAATGCACTTCTGAACTTATCAAATATACCTCTATCTTCCTCATCGTCAAAAACATCAGGTAAAGATTTAGCGAGCTCGGTCATTAACTCTTCTTGTTTAGAATCCAACTTTTTGGGTATTCTCACATCGATTAATACCAACAAATCTCCCCTTCTATCACCTCTGAGCTGAGCCACCCCTCTACCTCTGACTCTAAAAATCCGGCCGGTTTGTGTTCCTGGAGGAATTTCGATTTCGTGTGCTCCATCTAGAGTAGGCACTTCAATTTTAGTGCCCAGAGAAGCTTGAGCTATATTTATTGCCAACCTATATTTTATATTTATACCATCTCTTACAAAATATTCATGATCGTTAATTTTGAATGCGACATATAAATCACCTGGAGGTCCTCCATTAATTCCGTGCTCCCCCTCTCCTGTCAACCTAACCTGAGTATCTTCTTCTATACCTGCAGGTATAGTAATAGCGAGTTTTCTGTTTTTTCTTTCTCTACCTTGACCATTACAAGATGCGCAAGGATCAGAAATAATCTTTCCTGAACCTCTACATTTACTGCAATCACCAACCTGAACAAACTGCCCAAACACACTTTGTTGAGCTTTTCTTACTTGGCCAGAGCCTTGGCAAGTGCCACAGGTGGCTATTGAACTACCTGGTTCACTTTTGGAACCTCTACATCTACTGCAAGATTCTGTGCGATGAATTTGAAATTCCTTTTCAGCCCCAAATATAGCTTCCTCAAATTCAACAGACATCGTGTATTGGAGATCTGAGCCTCTCCTTGCTGAACTTCTCGAGTTGGAGGATCTCCCAAACCCAGAACCTCCAAAAAAGGAGTCGAAAATATCTCCGAACCCGGATACGTCTCCGAATCCTGAGAACCCACCATTTCCACCTGAAGCTGACCCTAATCCTGCATGGCCAAACCTATCATATTGTGCTCTTTTTTCTTTGTCGGATAGAACCTGGTAGGCTTCGTTAACTTCCTTAAATTTATCTTCCGCTCCGGCCTCTTTGTTTCTATCGGGATGATATTTAAAGGCTAGTTTTCTAAACGCCTTTTTCAAATCATCGTCACTTGAGCTACGCGGAACCCCAAGGACTTCGTAATAATCTCTTTTTTGTGTAGTCATGAAATAAATATATTTCCGAAAATCTCAATTCTCAAGATGAAAATTTCTTAGTATCAATTATGTCTATCATATGAAGCCAATAAATTATAACCCAGCCTTTTAAGATGTAGGTAAATAAAATAAATTTTCATATGCTTCTACAGGCGGCATTCAAAGTATTTTGCAATAACATAGCTATGGTCATAGGACCAACCCCTCCTGGAACAGGTGTAATTGCAGACGCTTTTTTAGATACTTCGTCAAAAGCAATATCACCAGTCAAGCGATACCCGCGAGGACGACTATTGTCTTCGACGCGATTCACACCTACATCTATAGCTACAACACCGTCAGAAACCATCTCCTGAGTAACAAAGTGCGGTATTCCAATAGCTGCCACTAAAACATCTGCTGACCGGGTGATTTCTTCCAAGTTATTAGTCCTACTATGGCACAGAGTTACTGTGGCATCGCCACCTCGGTCTTTTAAGGAAAGCAAATTGGACAGTGGCTTCCCAACTATATTGCTTCTTCCCAATATAACGACATGTTTACCCTTTGGATCATTATTCGATCTCAGAAGCATTTCCTTTATACCGGAGGGAGTAGCCGGTACAAATCGAGGGGAACCCATCGACAAAAGTCCTACATTTTTAGGATGAAGGCCATCCACATCCTTATCAGGGTCTATTGATGCAAGAATCTCATTCTCATCTAAGTGAGCGGGCAATGGTAACTGAACAAGTATTCCATGGCAGTTATCATCACTGTTCAAGGCTTCAATCTCTGAGAGTAACTCTGTCTTGGTAGTAGATCCAGGTAAATTAACGATAGTGCTACACATGCCTGCATCCATAGCGGAACTTCTTTTGTTACGTACATATACCTTGGAAGCTGGATCATCTCCAACAAGTATCACTGTCAAACCCGGCTTTATAGAATGTTCTCTAATTAATGCGCTAACTGACTCTTTGATTTCAATTTTTATGGAGTCAGATATGGCTTTTCCATCGATAAGTTTGTATGTCATAAATATAAGCTTAAGTGGTCATGAAATTAATGAATACACTATTATACCCATACAGAATCGAACAACCTTAATTAGTGCTCAGGAAATAGTAGCTATGCTTATCACGGGAACAGACATAATCGAGATAGCACGAATTGGAAAGGTACTAGACAAATATGGCTCTAGGTTTTTGAATCGTATCTATACCCAGGATGAACAAAAATACTGCAGAGGAAGGGCACCTCAATTGGCCTCAAGGTTTGCTGCGAAAGAAGCGGTTATGAAGGCACTGGGTACTGGGGTAAGAGGTGTTGGATGGAAGGATATAGAGATCATAAGAGAAAGAGGTGGCGCTCCATATATCCAGCTTCACGGTAGGGCGCAAACAAGGGCTTCAAGAATGGACCTTTCAGATATCTCTATCTCTCTATCTCATTCAAATGATTTTGCCATAGCTACGGTGGTTGGTGAGGCTACTGAAGGAAACAGACTACCACGACATAACTAACTTAGCCTTCTAATTTGGTACGGAAGTTTATCTACTCTGGTCTCTTATATACTGAACCAAATGCCATCTTTGCTCTTCGGTCAATAGATATCCAAATTGAGGCATAATAGCGGTAGATTCCTTTTCTCTTGCTGCCGCTGCCAACCCTGGCCTACCGCCCCAAGTGATGTATCCGAAGATTTCTCCATCGCTCAGAGAAGTAACCCTTTCTGACACCAAGTTTACCGGGATAGCACCATCATATACTTTGCTTCCATCCCCCCGAGCACTATTCAATGTAGTGATCGGGCCATCTCCCAGCAGAGTCTGTCCGTGACACACCTGGCAATTGACTGCATATACTCTGGCGGACTCTACGGCATCATAAGAACCTGAGTGAACTTGTCCGTCCAATGTTTTGAGTTTATCTATATCAAGAACTTTCACTTCAGCACCTGTAATAGGAACTGATCCTTCTGGAGGCAGAATTCTAGGAACTTCTTGAGAGCGATAAGCCGGTGAGTAGTGCATCTCGGAAAATATTTGTACTGCGTGTGAACCTGTTTTTGGGAATACCGGCAAATCAAAGGTTATTGCACCACCAACTTTGACCTCTCCAGTTTTGGTGTTGTAACACCCAGAACTGACCAGAAGTATCAAAAGAAAAGCTGCAATTATGACAACAGGTCTGGCGCGTCTTATGTTTAAAGCATTGATAGGCATATATGAATTCTCTTTGATTACTCCCAACCTCTTATAATGTCCCCATCTGCCCCTGCCTTATTCAAAGCCGTTTCTGCTGCGTCCGTGCGAGTTTCATCAGTCGTAACAGTAACACCTATATGACCTTCAGTAATTTTCTCGCTGTAAGCTCCCATAAATATTCTCGGAAGTCGTGATTCGAAAATAATCCCAATGATAGTAAATATTATGGCCCCGAGCATAGATCCTTCATACATAATAATGGCCATGGCCGGGATAGATAAAATTGGCTTACCTCCCGTTATCAATGGATATGCCAATTCAGTACCAGCCGTTATCAGCAATGCTATAGTGAAGCCACAAATAGCGCCTATTAACGGCCACCTGTATAGATTGTGTTCTGGCTCCGCTTCCCCAAAGGTACCTTCAGGGTAAGGAACTCCAGTGAGTATTTCATACTCTCCTTCTTCAAATCCGGCCTCTCTAAGATTATCCAAAGCATCAGCAGCGGAATCCTCTTCAGTATATAGACCTAATACACTTCTTTTTGCCATAACAAATACTCTCTAAAACTGCCTTTAGTGTTTCTTTTCGTAGTAATGGTGGGGAAGACCTTCACGAATTGTCGCAGGGACCACTCGCCTGCCCACCTTTATAAGACGGCGATTAACCATTCCTTCTTTAATATCAAATAGCGGGATCAAAGGTAGAACTTTTGCAAACAACAGCATCCCTAAACAAACAAAAGCAAAAGTTTCAACAACGATCAATATTTCAATGATTGATGGATGATAAGTACCCCAATCGAACGTCATATGGGTTCTTCTCAAAAGTCCTGGAATCACGATCAAAAATCGCTCCAGCCACATACCTATGTTGACAAGTATCGTTGTCCAAAACATCAATGCAGCGCTTCTTCTAACCCTTTTAAACAGCCACAATGGAACAGGTATCACAAATGAAGTGATAACAAATATGGCAAATAAGGGCCCATAGGGCCATTGCAAGGCCTGTAGTTCTCTTAAAGCAATATCTGGACTGTCCAATGTGTAGAGTGCATATACCCACTCTAGAAAGAAAAAGAAGAACCATGTAGTTGCAACGACTATCAAAAGCCGCGCGATCGCATCAAAATGGTCAGGTTTAATATATTTATCCAGTCCATACAACCACACTGAGAGTGCCATTAACATAGCTACCGCTGACACTCCTGAGTGTATGGCACCAATAATGAAATATGGGGCAAATATAGTGGAATGCCAACCTTCGACACCGATTAAAACAGCAAAGTCCCACGAAACTATTGAGTGAACCGAAACAAACACAGGCAGAACAAGTGCAGAAAGCAAAATGCCAGCTACAATCTGTAGTTTCCATTGTCTGGGTGTTCCTCGGAACCCTAGGGCCATTTGCGAGTAAATTTTCTTGACTATAGGCTTTTTTGCCCTGTCCCGCAGTATCGCTATATCCGGTATCAAACATATGAATACAAACAATGTACTTGCAATCAGGTAGGTACCAACAGCACTTGGGTCCCATACGAAAGGTGACCTGATATTAGGCCAAATGCCACGACTGAAATCATAAGGGAAAATCCAATACAAAACGCGCCACGGTCGACCTACGTGCATTAGCGGTGTATGCAAGGCTGCTATCAAAGAAAATACAGTCATAACTTCAGCTGCCCTAGTAATAGGACGTCGCCATTCAGCCTGCGTCAACCTCAAAATCGCCGAAATCATAATTCCAGCGTGGCTAATACCAATCCAAAAAACGAAATTTGCTATGAAGAATCCCCACATAACAGGTCTGTTTAGACCAGTTACTCCAAGACCGTGGTAGACCATGAAGAAAAATGCACAGAGTCCAGTCAGCACGACCAACCCTAAAAATGCAACGGCAGGCAACCACCATTTGGGTACCGTCAATACATCCTTCAACAGATCTTCATTGATCTGCTTATGGCTTAGTTGTGTATGTTCCTGCATTTAAATATTTCCATCTAATTTAAATTTTAAGTATCTGAGTCATTCGCATCTTTATCTGGGCTTACCCATAACCATAACTTTGGTTCTGTGGAACTGAACTTCTGCTTTATATAGCAGCATTTCTTTTCGTTCCCATATATTAACTACCGGTATTAATCTCGTGGCTAACATGAAAGTAAGGATAGACCCACCTATGAAACCAACTATCACAAAAATATCAGCTACATGAGGTGTCGGTATAGCTGTAGGGACCTCAGACATTTTCATCTTCATCATGTCTTCCATCATTTCGCTTTTTCCTGCCACGTCCCAAGCGCCTACATATAGCCTTATTCTGTCCAACAGTGTGCCAATAAGGACTGATATCGCCAGAATTGGGGGTCCCCAAACACTCCTTCTAACCGGATTCCATATCATCGTAAACCAAGGCAATATGAACACCAGAACAAATATTGTAATGAACAAGTATAAGTATGGACCTTTAACTAATAATTCCAAGACAGCCTGCTCTGAAGGTTTCTTACCATACCAAAATACATTGAAACTAGAAAACCAAAACCAAAACCAAAGAAGCGATAGGGCAAGCAATAATTTTCCAAGTCCCCAAAACTGATCTAGTCCAATATAGTCTT
>RQOP01000038.1 GCA_008373095.1 SAR202 cluster bacterium
ATCAAATTTTGCCGTAGCACCTCTTTTCGCAATCGCAACAGCCTCTTGGGGCTCGTATACAGATTCATAATCTATATCCGACACCGCTGTCTCATATCTTTTTCCACGCTTGGCCATAAAATTTCCTTATGCTAATTCAAATGTGTGGCACAACCTATTCCACAATTATCCCCATACTTCTTGCGGTACCCTCTATAATTTTCATCGCCCCTTCTATGTCTGCAGCATTGAGATCCTTAATTTTGGTTTCGGCAATTTCCTGAACCTTGCTACGTGGGATCGTGGCTACTTTTTCAGCCAATGGACTTCCACTACCCTTAGGTATACCTGCAGCCTTCCTCAGAAGATCTGATGCCGGGGGACTTTTTACTATAAAGTCAAATGATCTGTCCTCAAATACCGTAATTTCTACAGGAACTATCGTACCAGCCATCGAGGCTGTCTTTTCGTTGTATTCTTTTACAAACCCCATGATATTAACCCCATGTTGACCCAGCGCTGGCCCAACAGGAGGAGCCGGCGTCGCCTTGCCAGCCTCTATTTGAAGTTTGATCAAACCTATTACTTTCTTAGCCAATTAAAACCTTACCTTGTTAAGTTTTTTCCACCTGCAAAAAATCAAGTTCTACGGGGGTCTCTCTTCCAAAAAAGGACACCAAAACCTTTACTTTGAGTCTATCGGGATATACTTCGTCAACCACACCCATGAAGTCTATAAATGGTCCTTCCGTGACTCGCACGGTCTGGCCACTAGCAAATCCTACTTTGATTCTAGGTTCATCTGAACGTATCTGATTTAGAATATGATCAACCTCTTCCTGTTCTAAAGGAACTGGTTTAGGTCGATTATCACTTTCATCTTCCGCTGATACAAACCCAGTCACACCTGGTGTATTTCTAACTACGAACCAACTGTCGTCATCCATTTCCATCTGGACGAGAATATAACCAGGAAATATTTTTTTTAAATTAGATTTCTTTTGGCCATCTTTGTACTCCATTTCTTCTTCAGTGGGTACAATAACCTGGAAAATTTTGTCTTTGACATCCATAGTCTGGATACGCTGCTCAAGATTCTTTTTTACCCTATCCTCCTGGCCGGAGTAGGCATGAATTATATACCAGCGTCTATTTTCTACTTGTTCCTCTAACATTAATATTCACCGTCCACCATCTACAAAATATTGTCAAAAATCCAGCCAAATACAAGATCCGCTGCACCAAGGACAACTCCAAGGATGGCTGCCACAACTAATACCATCAAAGTAAGCCTAAAAGTCTCGTTGGTTGTCGGCCAAGTTACGCGGCGTAATTCACCTATAACTTCCCCAAAAAAACGAAAGTTTACAGACCTTCTAGCAGTGGTTCTTCCATATCTCTGCTGCAATTTATCTTACTTCCCTATGAAGTGTATGAGTTCTGCATCTAGGACAGTATTTCTTCAATTCCATTCTCTGAGGATCGTTTCTACGACTCTTATTTGAGTTATATGTTCTCTCCCTGCAATCTGTGCAGCCAAAGGTAACAAGTATTCGATTTTCTCCTCGACGAGCCATCTAAATTTCCTAATCTAGCTTAAAAAAAGAGCCAGACCAATCCATGTGAACCGATCTGGCTATCATTGTTCTTAATATTACTGTATTACTTTGGTGATTACACCTGAGCCAACTGTTCTCCCACCTTCCCGAACTGCAAATCTCAATTGTTCATCCAAGGCTACAGGTGTTATCAGTTTCACTTTCATCTCAACATTATCACCAGGCATAATCATCTCAACCCCATCAGGAAGTTGTATTTCGCCAGTAACATCTGTTGTACGTATGTAGAATTGCGGCTTATATCCGTTGAAAAACGGTGTATGTCTTCCGCCTTCATCTTTACTCAATACATAAACTTGGGCTTCATATTCTGTATGAGGTTCGATACTTCCAGGGTCACACAGTACTTGGCCTCTCTCTATATCTTCTCGGTCAACACCCCTCAGCAATACACCTACCGCGTCACCAGGTTCACCTGACTCCAAGGTTTTGTGGAACATCTCTACCCCTGTAACAGTTGTAGTGTATGTATCTTTGATTCCTACTATTGCTATCTCTTGGCCCACATTCACGATTCCCTTTTCAACACGACCAGTGACCACAGTACCTCTTCCTTTAATTCCAAACACATCCTCAACAGGCATCAGGAAAGGTTGATCTTTAGGCCTATCAGGCACTGGAATGTATTCGTCGACAGCATCCATTAGTTCCCATACACCCTTACCCCATTCGCTGTCTTTACCTTTATCCTCAGCCTCAAGAGCGTTCAATGCACTTAGTCTGACAAACGGTATATCATCCCCCGGAAACCCGTACTCTGACAGTAGTTCTCTCATCTCTAGTTCTACTAGTTCAAGTAATTCTTCGTCATCCATCATATCCACTTTGTTCAGTGCCACAACGATGCGAGGGACCTCTACCTGCCTAGCAAGAAGGATATGCTCTCTTGTTTGAGGCATCGGGCCATCTGGAGCACTTACAACCAAGATAGCACCATCCATCTGAGCCGCACCAGTGATCATATTCTTGATATAGTCAGCGTGACCTGGACAGTCCACGTGCGCGTAATGTCTTGTCTGAGTTTCATATTCAACGTGGGTGATCGCAATAGTAACACCGCGTTCTTTTTCCTCAGGCGCATTGTCAATAGTATCGAATGCTCTAAAGTCTGCTAACCCTTCCGAGGCCAATACCGAAGATATAGCCGCTGTCAGAGTAGTTTTACCATGGTCTACGTGTCCAATGGTACCCACATTCAAATGAGGCTTTGTTCTATCGAAAACCTGCTTAGCCAATTCTATTTCCTCCAAATCCCTGGAGCCCACAAGCAGATTTGAACTGCTGACCTCGTTCTTACCAAGAACGCGCTCTGCCACTGAGCTATGCGGGCCTATTTTATTATGTTTTCCTACAATTTCAATTTATGGTGGAGGGTGTAGGATTCGAACCTACGTAGCCCTTCCGGGCGCCAGATTTACAGTCTGGTGGATTTAACCACTCTCCCAACCCTCCAATTAAACCGTATTTCAGTTTAACATAGGAGCGTTGGTTGGGCTGCCATACCAGCATCCAACTTAAGCAAAAGCTCTTACCACCATAAGTTGGATCAAGAAATTGTACTAGCTGAACAAACAAATGGTCAACATAATAGAGCAAGAATTATGAGGCATTTTTATTGTCTCATTGGAGGTACATATTCTCAGCTTCCTGCTGTACCAATGCATACACTCTTTGAAGGGGCACATTTGAATTCATTGCAATTTCTTTACAATCCTCATATTCGGGTGACACCCCCACAACGACTCCATCCTTCTTTTTCAATTTAACTCCAATCTCCCCTACAGATGCTATGAATCTCTCAATAGTCCTCTCAGCCTCAATCCTCTCTACTGATCTCACTCTTATCCCTAATGTAGAGGTTTCGAGCATAATGAAATCAGCTATTTTTGTTTTATCCGTCTCATTTATCAAACATGACAAGGTAGTCCCCGGTCTATTTTTTTTCATTTGAATAGGAGTAAACCAAACATCTCTGGCGCCCATTTCTAATAGGTTTTCTTGAACGTAGCCTAAAGTCTCACCTGTGGTGTCATCAAGATTAGTTTCCAATAAGACGATGCCTTTAGGGTTTTCTGAAACTACTGGCTCTCCAATCCAAAAGGATAAAACGTTTGGATAATTTTTAGGATTGCGGGTTCCAAGACCATAGCCAATGGTACTTATGTTCATCACTGGTTGGGAGAAATCAGCCAAAGTAGCTAACAGCGCCATACCTGTAGGGGTAACCATTTCCCCTGTGGAAGGTAGATGTGTCGGCGGAGGATAACAAGGTATCTTTTTTGCAGCCATCATAAAGGCAGTAGCCGGAGCTGGTACTGGAAGCAAGCCGTGCTGAGTCTTTACCGTTCCAGATCCTGTAGGCAAAGGGGAGCAGTATAATTTTTCCAGAGACATCATTTCCAATCCCAAAACCACCCCTGCAACATCTATAAGAGTGTCAATTGTTCCTAATTCATGAAGATGTACGTCACCAGGGTCCTCTCCATGCAAGGCACCTTCTGCTTCCCCAATTAAGTTAAATACCTCAATGCATCTAGATTTTGACTTTTCGGATATTGAGGCGACTTTCACTAATTCTATAAATTCAGCCGGGGTTCTCTTTCGAGAATCTGCTTGATCTATCCTTACGTCCAAATATGTTCCACTTACACCTTGGCGATCCTCTGTACGAGGTTCCAATTGGAAACCCGAGGCTCCAATCATATTCAGTGTTTCTGACAAAGCATCGATATCCAGACCGCAGTCAACCAAGGAAGCAAGTAGCATATCACCACTGGCCCCACCTATCGCATTAACATATGCTACTTTCAAACAGGTCTCCCCATTTTCAATCCAGGGCCAATTTTAGTTATACAGATGATGAAGTAAGAGAGGCGGGAGTTTCCGTTTTTATGACAATATTATCCTCGTCAATATCCACAATCGCTGTATCCGCAGGCCCTATCTCCCCCGCCAGTAATGCATCAGATAATTTATCTTCAACAGTGTCTTGAATAAGCCTTCGTAAAGGCCTTGCACCAAAAGTAGGATCGTACCCTTCCTCTGCTAGCCACTCTCGAGCAGGGTCTGTTACCTCCAGGGATATTCCTTTTTCAAGGAGATTACTGGCTACTTCCTGCATTAATATGTTAACAATGTCTTCCATGTGATCTCTACTCAAAGCGTGGAAGACAACAGTCCCATCTATCCTATTCAAAAATTCAGGTCTGAAGAAATGCTTCACTTCATCGAGGACATTATCTTTCATCCGATTATAGGCAACTTCTTCATCCTGCGAACCTTCCGTCCTAGCATTAAATCCGAGTGATCTATCTTGGCGAATGAGGTCAGAGCCAATGTTACTGGTCATAACAATAATGGTGTTCCTGAAATCAACTTTCCTGCCCTTTGAATCAGTTAAATGTCCGTCATCAAATATTTGTAACAGAATATTAAAGACTTCAGGATGAGCCTTTTCGATCTCATCAAGCAAAATGACACTATATGACTTTCTACGGACTGCTTCAGTCAGCTGTCCGCCTTCGTCATATCCAATATATCCTGGAGGGGCCCCTACTAGCCTAGCGACTGCATGTCGTTCCATGAACTCAGACATGTCTAGTCTTATCATGGAATCTTCACTTCCAAACAGAAATTCTGCTAATTTTTTAACTATATAAGTTTTACCAACTCCTGTAGGTCCCAAAAATATGAATGCTCCAGTTGGTCTTTTGGGATTTTTCAACCCAGACCGAGCCCTTCTCACAGCCTTCGATACTGTTTCTATAGCCTCTTCTTGTCCAATCACATTTTTGTGCAAGGCCTCTTCCATTTTAATCAGCCTTTCACTTTCAGCAGCTGCCAGCCTAGTTACAGGAATACCTGTCCACATGCTGACAACCTCTTCTATATTTTCCTCTTCAACGATTGGTTGTTGATCGCCCTTTTCTTCCTCCCATTCTTTCTTTATATCTTCAAGTTTCTCGGAAAGCGAAACTTCCTTGTCTCTTAACTCTGCTGCGTATTCATACTGCCTTCCTGAAATTGCCTCATCCTTCTCTTTCCGCACACTATCTAACACTTTGGTGGCTTCCTTAACAGATATTGGGGCCATACTGTGGTGTATGCGGACCCTTGAGGAAGCCTCATCTATTAGATCAATCGCCTTATCTGGCAAAAATCGATCTGCGATGAACCTTGAAGCTAAGCTCGCTGCCGATTGAATCGCTGAGTCAGCTATCTCCAATTGATGATGTTCTTCGTATTTTTCTTTAACCCCTCGGAGTATCTCAACAGTCTCATCCACGCTCGGTTCTTCAACCCTTACTGGTTGAAACCGACGTTCCAAAGCGGGATCTCTCTCAACATATTTCCTATAATCATCAAGCGTAGTGGCCCCAATGGTCTGCATTTCTCCTCGGGCCAGTGACGGCTTAAGAATATTTGCTGCATCTACTGCTCCTTCAGCAGCTCCTGCTCCGACCATAGTATGAATCTCATCAATAAATAAGACACAGTTTCCTGCGCTTTTTATCTCTTCAATTACCTTTTTAAGCCTCTCTTCGAATTCGCCTCGGTATTTGGTACCTGCCACTAAGGATCCCATATCCAATGTAACAAGCCGTTTTCCTTGGAGGGTTCCTGGTACGTCGTCAGAGGCAATACGTTGGGCAAGAGCCTCCACTATCGCGGTTTTACCAACCCCTGGTTCTCCAATCAAAACAGGATTATTTTTTGTACGCCTGCTTAGTATTTGGGTGACTCTTTCTATCTCTTTTTCTCTACCTACTGTCGGATCAAGCTTCCCATCATTAGCTTTTTCAGTTAGATCCACACCAAGCTGGTCAAGTGTGGGAGTCTTGGTTGAAGCTTTGGAAGTTGATCTTCCCTTAGAAGAACGTCCGCCTTTATTAAGCACAGAATTAGTTTCACCTCGGACCTTATCCAAAGTTACACCCAAACTTTCAAGAACTCCGGCTGCCACACCTTCGCCTTCCCGCATCAATCCAATCAACAAATGTTCTGTCCCGATATAGTGATGATTCAGCCTTCTGGCTTCATCTACCGCGAGTTCAATTACTTTTTTTGCTCTGGGAGTTAGTCCAATCTCTCCGCTTGCAGCCGTATCACCTTTCCCGATAATAAACTCCACAGCAGATCGGATCTTATTAAGCTCTATTCCTAATCCACCGAGAACTTTAGCCGCCGTACCCTCATTTTCTCTGACCAACCCTAGAAGAATATGCTCTGTACCTATGTAATTATGGTTAAATCTTTGAGCTTCTTCTTGCGCCAAAGATAAAACTCTCCGGGCTCTTTCTGAAAATTTCTCGAATCTGCTTGCCATAATTTATCGGCTCCTAGATAACTATTCTTCTTTTTCTATGGGAGGATCTTCTGATTCATCCTGTCCTTCATCATCCTGTCCTTCATCAGTGGCATCAGTATCCACTTCTGCAACACCGGAGACTTCTGTTTCAATTTCTTCAACCTCAACTGTTTCTTCAGCTTCAGTTGTGGCAGCACTTGCTGCCAAGGAATTTCCGTCTTCCTCACCATCTGGATCTTCTGTATCTACGCCAATTGAATCACTTTCTAATGGCGCCTCTGAGACATATCCCGCAGAGTCCAAGCCCTCAACAGTTTGCTTCAAACTCAGGCCAAGCCTCTTTCTATCCATCTCAATTTTTAAAATCTTTACTTTTATCTCCTGACCCTCACTAACAACCTCGTTTGGGTTGGTAATCACTGCATCACTGAGCTCAGTTATATGAATCAGACCTTCAATGGAATCTTCTAGTCTCGCAAAGGCCCCAAAATTAGCGATTTTGGTAACAGTGGCATCTACCACATCACCAACCTGATACCTCTCAAATATGGTTTCCCAGGGTTCAGGCTGCAATCTACGCAAACTTAAAGCAATCTTCATTGTCTCTCTGTCTATTCTAAGAACGTAAACATCGAGCTCCTCACCTACTTTCACCAAATCTTCGGGGGATTCCACCATACTCCAAGACATCTCGGATATATGAATCAAGCCATCTGCTCCACCGAGATCCACAAAAGCGCCAAAATTGCTGATCCCCGTAACAACTCCCTTACGAACTTCGCCTTCCTCTAACTTCTCTATAAGAACAGCCTTTTGTTCGTCTCTTTGTTCTTGTAGGGCAGATCTTTCAGAAAAAATCGCCCTATTTCGTGAGCGATTTACCTCAAGGACTTTGACTGTCAATGTGTTACCAACTAAGTCTTTGCCGATTGAGTCATCAGATCTTGGTTCACCGGATTCAGAGGAATCTTGCTTGAAGACATCTCTACTGATGGTAATCAGCTGTGACATAGGAACAAAGCCTTGTACATTGGCCACCTCAAGTATACATCCGCCCCTGTTGAATCCCACGATAACGCCTTCCACTGGTTGATCTTGTTCCATGAATTTTTGAATCTCGCGCCAACCCTCTTCCCCTCTGGCCCTATCCACTGAAAGTATCGGCCCATCCTGCGAATCTGGTCGCATTACGAAGGCAATTAATGAATCTCCCTCGGCAAGTTTAGCCAGTTCTTCCCGATTAATGGTCTTCATTTCTCCCATTGGCACAAATCCTTCCTCTTTGTGGCCAATGTCGAGAAAAATACCATCAGAGTCCACTCGCATAATTGAGCCTTCCACAACCTCTCCCCTCCTCAAAATCTTGAAGTCCATCTCTTCCAGCAGTTGCTGCATATCTTGTGGGGAATTATCTTGAGTTTCAGGTGGCATCCATTACTTCCATTCGCATGATTTAGCTTGTACAGCTGACCTAATTATATGTAATACACCACCACTAGGTAAAGGTCAGGGGGATGTTTAAGGTTGAATCATCCGAATTTCAGACCGATATGTGAGGCAAAGTTGACTCTAATCGGACCATATCGAAGAAATAAAAAAGCCCCCTGGCAGTGGCCTATTTTCCCACGCCGTTGCCAGCGCAGTATCGTCAGTGCTGAGTAGTTTCACTTCCGTGTTCGGGATGGGAACGGGTGGGTCATACTCGCTTGTACCACCAGGAGACAATTAACTTTTTGAACGACCCATCACATGAGCCGGCTTTTAAATTTACATTCATTTCTCAAATAAGACAATAGGGAACCCAAGCAAATCTGAAGATATCTCGCTTCATTTCCATCAACTATGACATATCATTAGAAGCCTAGTTATGGCGAAAGTATTTTTCTTGACCCAACCAGTTGCAAATGCTAGCCTTACGAGGTAATGCGTTGTATCTGGTTATGGAGCCTAGCAACGAATGCGAAAATCCAATCTGAATGAAGATTAAAGTTAAGGAGTTGTAAAGTGGCAACAACAAGTCTAATACAGGTATCTGAATTAGCTGCCGACAAGCTTTCTGAGATTCTAAAGGAACAAGGGGAAGAAAACGGAATGCTCAGAGTGATGGTCACTCCTAGCCCGAATGGAGGCTTCCAACATGTCCTCGGGGTTGAGTCAGAACCAAAAGATGAGGATATTGTAATAGAAGCACACAGTATAAAAGTAGTAATTGATGGAGAAAGTGCACCTCTATTAGAGGGAGCAGAGATCGATTACGTTGATGGCTTAATGAGAAGTGGATTTGTTATTTCAAACCCAAACATTGAACATTCTGGTGGTGGATGCGGTTCTGGAGGCGGATGTGCTTGCGGCGGCGGCGGTGGCGGCGGATGCGGCGCTGGAGGCGGCGGATGCGGCGGTGGCGGTGGTGGATGCGGATGCGGCGGGCATTAATACGACAACCAAGAAGGGGCGAGTTAAACCGCCCCTTCTTCTTTTGAGAAGATGATTTTCCAATATCTAGATTCCTTTACCAAAGACCCCATTTCCGCCTTCGTATCACTAACCTTAGTTTTGCTTTCGATTATCGCAGCCGTCTCAATCCACGAATTTTCCCATGCCTTTGCCTCAAACAAACTGGGCGACTCTACAGCCAAATCTTTGGGTCGACTAACCCTAAATCCTAAAAGCCACCTCGACCCGCTAGGTTCGCTACTTTTTCTGTTCGCTGGTTTTGGTTGGGGGAAACCAGTTCCGGTAAATGTGTATGGAATCAAAAAAGTATCCCCACAAATGGGTATGGCATTGGTGTCTTTCGCAGGCCCAGCATCCAACCTTATAACTGCCATTTTAATGGGAGTATTGATAAAGCAAATTGCCTTGAATTTTGGCTTATGGCCGATATGGATTGAACTTGGTTCCCGATTTGTACAGGTTAGCCTTATATTGGCGATTTTTAACCTGATCCCACTCCCTCCATTGGATGGATATAAAGTTCTACTTGGCCTGCTGCCTATGAATTTGGCTGTTCAATATTCTGGACTCGAGAAATATGGACCATTCGCACTAATAATTTTGTTTCTTGTTGATATGACAGTACCAGGACTAAACATTTTGTCTTCTTTAATAGGCACTCCCGTTAGAATATTGATTAATTTGATTTTTTAATAAACAAAACCCCATTAAATCCCGCTTCGTGTATTATTTTCCTGTGTTTAATTCCTTCCGAAAATAAAAGGAAGGACTTTTAATTACATTGATATATAAAATCTGGACCCCACATTTATTGAGGTGTAACTTTGGAACGTATCACTGTCGTTGGAATGGGACCGCTTGGAGCATCTCTAGGGCTAGCCCTGAAAAACATTAGACTGAAAAATACTGAGGTTGTGGGACATTTCCTAGACCGTAAAACCCAATCTGAAGTCAACAAAATGAATGCATTTGATTCAATCGAAGGCAATTTGGGTAAGGCCGTGGATGGAGCCCAACTAGTTGTTATTGATTTCCCGATAAATGAAACTAGAGATTTATTTGAAACTTTAGGAACGATAGTATCAGATGGTGCAGTAATAACTGATATGGGGTCCTCAAAAAAAAGATCCGCTGCATGGGCAGAAGAGTTTCTGCCAAACACCGTTTCATATGTGGGGGGTCGCCCTATAATTAAAGTTCAATTAGAGGGCGTCGCAGCCGCATCTGGGAATCTCTTCGAAGGAGTAAACTACTGTGTCATACCTTCAAAATCTGCTGACGATCAAGCTACGAAAACTGTAGTTGGTTTGGCCGAATCCATAGGTGCTAAGCCCTACTTTTTAGATGTCGACGAGCATGATAGCTACTCTGCCGCTATGAACAACCTCCCATATCTAATATCGACTGCATTTGTTAATGCCACCGCGGGTACTGAATCTTGGAGAGAAATGCATAAAAGTGCCGGTAACCTATTCAACATGCAGTCCTCCCTGAGTGCCAATGACCCCACTGACGTAGAAGCTGACTCATTGACTATGTCTGAACCATTAGTTTACTGGGTTGACCAAATGATATTGTCACTTCATAAATTAAGAACAGAACTACAAGAAGATAGTGAAGAATTTTTGGAATCTTTTATACACGCTTGGGAGCAAAGGGCACGATGGGAAGCTGATGTTGTGGACAGAAATACCGATATGGATGAACTTCCAAGCGCAGCAGAGTCAATGGCTTCTGCTTTTCTAGGTGACAAACTTGCAAGAAGAGTTACCAAAATGGGTGACGCAAACAAAAAAGAGTCTTGGAGATATCCTAGGGGCCGATAAAAAATGATTAGTAACGTAACATCCCCACGTAGACTGCATGCTCTGGTAAAACCTCCTGGAGATAAGTCCATTTCTCATAGGGCTGGCTTGCTAAACAGCATAGCAACAGGAATTTCTCATGTGTCAAACTTTTGTGTCGGTGACGACAGATCTTCAATGTTAGGGTGCCTGAAAGGATTAGGGGCAAATATAACAAGACATGCCGACTGTAAAATTTCAGGGGCACAGGAATGCTTTGAAATTATCGGAGCTGGCCTTCATGGTTTAAAAGAACCTACAGATGTGTTAAATGCCGGTAATAGCGGCACGACAATGAGATTGATATCCGGCCTTCTTGCGGGTCAAGATTTTTTCAGCGTAATCACAGGTGACGAGTCCTTGAGAAATCGACCAATGAAAAGAATAACGGATCCATTGACCCAAATGGGCGCAGAAATAAATGGTCGCAATAACAACTCACTGGCTCCTCTCTCCTTCAAGGGTAATACTTTGAAAGGGATCGAATACACTATGCCAGTTGCTAGTGCACAACTGAAATCATGCCTCATCATTGCCGGCCTGTATTCAAGTACACCTAACTTAATACATCAACCAGCGGAATCACGAGATCATACCGAAAGGATGGTCAATTCCATGGGCGGTCTTTTGGAAATCGATGGCCTAACAATTAAAACAGGTTCAAAAGAACTCAACTCTGTCGACGTGAAGGTGCCAAGCGACACTAGCGGGTCATCTTTTTGGTTGATCGCCGGAGCATGTCATCCTGATGCAAAAATAACTATCCCAGGAATGGGTATGAATCCCACTCGGACTGGCGTTCTCGAAGTACTGGAATCCATGAACGCCAATATCTCTATTGAAAACGAACACTTAGAGGGGGGTGAGCCCACGGCCGATGTAACGGTCTCTAGCAGTGACTTAATAGCAACAGAAATATCAGGTGACGTAATACCAAGGGTAGTTGATGAATTACCAATATTGGCACTCGCCGCATGCTATGCAACTGGTACAACCACCATCAGTGACGCCGAAGAGTTAAGAGTAAAAGAATCAGATAGAATTTCAGCTACGGTTGAAAGCCTCAATAGATTAGGTGCAAAAATAGAAGAGACTAAAGACGGAATGCGAATAACAGGAACTCATTCCCTAACTGGTGCCGAAGTGGAGACACATGGCGACCACAGAAT
The DNA here is from genome assembly GCA_008373095.1 of SAR202 cluster bacterium. Classification (GTDB taxonomy): domain Bacteria; phylum Chloroflexota; class Dehalococcoidia; order Lucifugimonadales; family UBA826; genus UBA11996. The sequence goes on from RQOP01000038.1 coordinate 12,374, forward strand.
AGCAATGACAAACGGAATCGCAGGTCTATTAGCATCTGGAGTGACGACGGTTGGAAATGCAGAAGATGCGAGTGTCTCTTATCCATCTTTTTGGGAAGTAATAAAAGAATTACAGGAGTAATTTCCCCAATCTTTGAACATTAAAGAAAAGCAACCCATCCTTCTAATACTTTCAGGGCCGTCAGGGGTCGGAAAGGATGCCGTTCTGTCAAGAATGCGTGAACAGGGTGAACCTTACCACTACACCGTTACAGCCACTACGAGGCCAAAGCGGGATGGTGAAACAGAAGGAAAGGATTATATTTTCATTAGCCAAACTGAGTTCAAAAAACAAATAGAACTAGGTGGTTTTCTAGAGTGGGCAGAGGTATATGGTAATTACTATGGAGTTCCTCGTGACCAAGTTAAAACAGCCTTGAGCGAAGGAAATGATGTCATTATCAAAATAGACGTTCAAGGAGCCCAGACAATTAAGAAATTGGCCCCGATGGCTCTATATATTTTCCTAGCACCACCTGACACAGATCAATTAGAGAAACGATTAACAGAAAGAATGACAGAATCTCCCGAAAGCCTAAAAATTAGACTCAAGACAGCTGCTCAGGAAATGAAATCTGCCGACTGGTTTGATCATATAGTGATAAATCATGAAAACCAGCTGGATTCAGCTGTCTCCGAGATTCAAAGTATTGTCAAAATTGCACGAACAAAACAACACTCTCAATGGTATCTAGATGCTCTTTAAATAAACTAAGAATCCTTTAGGTCCTTTATCACATCCCTCAAAATGTTTTCCTCTTCCTCGTTTTTAACATTCATTCCAAAACTGACTGACGAGGCATATTTCCCATATGTGGACCTGATTTTTTTCCCTATTTCGTCATATGTTCCTACTACTGCGAAACTTTCGAGCATTTCATCGGTGATTTCATCGCCCATTTGAGCCCATTCTCCATCAATCGACATCCTATAGAGTTTTTCATGAGTATCGTTCCATCCTTGAGCTCTCATAACGTCAGCATAGCTACGAGTTGATGCATAGAAAGAAATCCGACTCTTCGTTTCTTTTCTCTTTTTTTCTAAGTCCTCTTCATTTTCTCCAGCCACTATAAAACCACCTCCAGATATCGATATATCTTCGATTGATCTACCGACTCTTTCTGCTCCTTTCTGCAAGTTAGGTAACACCACATCTCGTGTATATGTCGGAGTGTTAAATGAGTGGAGAATTACACCGTCACAAAGTTCCCCTGCCACTCTCAACATATTGGGATTAACCCCGGCGATAGAAACTTTGACGTCGGGATGCTCTATAGGACCTGGATTGAAAAATGGTGACATTAAATTAAAAGAATAATAGTCACCAGCAAAATTCAACTTAGTCCCATTCTGCCAGCAGTCCCATATATGTTTTAAGGCCATGACATACTCCCGCATTCTAGGGGCTGGAGCAGACCAAGGCATAGAGAATCGCCTCACAATATGTCCCCTCACTTGGCTACCAAGGCCCAAGGTAAACCTACCATTCGAAAGATTTTGTAGATCCCAAGCGATATATGCGGTATCCATTGGACTCCTGGAAAAGGATAAAGCGATCGAAGTTTGCAATTCGATCTCATCCGTGTGTTCTGCTGCTAAAACTAAAGGCAAATACGGATTATGGCCCGTCTCAGAGGACGAAAAAATATCGTACCCTCTTTCTTCTGATTTCCTCGCAGCATCAACAATGCCGTCCACAGAATACTCTTGAAAAGTGGTTGAAACCTTCATGGTCCATTATCCTCCGTTCTTTATTTAACAACAGGTGGCATTTTACACATTTGGCTATGAGCTTAACAATAATTCTTACTGTTCAGAAAGTTTTTCTTTGCTGAGAATTAAATTTTGTTTAATATTCAAGATATATAATGCGATGCACACCTAGATCATCATGGATAAAACAATGCAAAAAAATTTAAACCTACTAGATGCGATTTATAATCAAAGAGCCATAAGGTATTTCAAAGATCAGGAAATACCCGACGAAATAATCCACAAACTGATAGAGATTGCCACCAAGGCCCCAAGTGGGGGCAACAGTCAACCTTGGAGATTTTTGGTCGTCAAAAACCAGGATATAAAAAACGAAATTGCTGGTCTGTATCTAAAATCTTGGGATTTAGCATATGGAAGTGACTCAAAAGGTAAAAGGAATTTAGAACAAAGGGTCATGACTTCAGCCTCATATCTTGCCGAAAACATAGCCACAGCCCCTGTTTGGGTTATTGCATGCCTAAACCATGAGGGAGATGATTCGCATATGGGAAGAGGGGCATCAATTTACCCTGCAGTACAAAACTTTTTACTCGGGTGTATGGAATTTGGATTAGGGAGTGTGATCACAACTCTACACAAAAGATATGAGAAAGAGGTGAAACAACTGCTAGGAATACCTGAAAATACTGAAACTGCTGCTTTGTTACCCGTTGGCTACTTGGATGGCAAAGCAAATTACGGCCCAACAAAAAGGGCTCCAGTAAATCAAATTGCCTATCAGGACAATTGGGGTATCCCTTTTAATTAAACGTCCAACAAAATAGGAGTATGAAAAATGGCATACGAATTTATAAACTACGAAAAGAAAGGTAGGATCGCCTACATAACTATAAACAGACCTGAAAGGCTTAATGCCCTTCACCCTCCAGCGAACCTGGAGATGAAAGAAGCATTCACCGCATTTGAAAATGATCCAGATGCGTGGGTAGCTATTGTCACAGGAACCGGTGATCGGGCGTTTTGCGCGGGCAATGACCTACGATATACGGCGGAGAATTGGGGCGAAAGGGAAAAAGAAGCCGCGACGGGAGCGAGAATAAGGGCTGCCTTTGGTGGTATTACAACTGACATGGATTTCAAATGCTGGAAACCTATAATCGCTGCTGTAAACGGATATGCTCTTGGGGGCGGTTTAGAACTTGCCATGGCTTGTGACATCATTGTCATTGCTGACCATGCTGAAGTAGGTCTCCCCGAGCCCCGAGTTGGATTAATTGCAGGGGCCGGAGGCGTTCATAGATTGCCAAGACATGTACCGTTGAAAAGAGCAATGGGGATGATGCTAACAGCAAGACGAATCAGTGCTCAAGAGGCCTATGATTTGGGTTTGGTAAATGAAATAGTTCCTTTGTCCGAAGTTGTACCTACAGCCGAAAGATGGGCGAATGAAATCCTAGAAGCAGCCCCACTTTCCGTACGGGCTTCCAAACAAATGGCCTACGAAGGTCTTGATTGGCCACTTTCTAACGCTCTGCAAAGAAAATATTCAGAAGAAAACAAATTTCTTGGGTCCGCAGACATGAGAGAAGGCCCTTTGGCATTTTCAGAGAAGAGAAAACCAAATTGGATCGGAGCGTAAAAACAAAACCAATTAGAGAATTAATTAGAGGAATTACCACTTAAACTATGACAACAGAAACCCGACTAATCCTACCTGAGCACGTCACCCCTACCAACTATGATGTGAAACTAGAGCCGAATTTTGACACATTCACTTTCCAAGGTGCAGTCACTATTAAAGCTGACGTTAACCAAACCACAGATTCTATAGTTTTGAATTCGGCTGAACTAGAAATACAAGATGTTTCTGTAGATTCCGAAGGTGTCAAATGCGATGTTCTTGACGTTTCAATCAACCCGGATAATGAAACCATTTCGATAAAATTAGCTAAAGAATTGGATATAGGAACATCTAATTTACGAGTTCAAATTTCATTCATTGGGTCATTAAACGACCGACTACTTGGTTTCTACAGAAGCCAATACACCGACATAAATGGTAATGAAAAATTCCTAGCTGCAACCCAATTTGAATCCACAGATGCTAGGAGGGCTTTCCCTTGCTGGGACGAACCCTCTAAAAAAGCCACTTTTGATGTCTCCTTAGATATACCAGATGAGATGGTTGCCGTATCGAATATGCCTATTGTGAGCGATGTGAAAGGTCTTGCCGGACGTAAAACTATAACATTTGATACCACTCCTATAATGTCCACTTATTTACTCGCTTTCATTGTCGGAGAGCTAGGATGTATCGAACAATCCACTAAAAGCGGAACATTGATGCGAGTCTGGACAACGGCAGGAAAGGAGGAGCAAGGTCGTTTTGCTCTGCAGACCTCTGTAGACCTTCTTGATTACTACAACGATTACTTCGGGATTCCGTTTCCTTTACCAAAGTTGGATCACTTGGCTATTCCAGACTTTGCGGCTGGGGCCATGGAAAACTGGGGAGCAATAACATATAGGGAAGTTGCTTTATTAGTCGATCCAGAAAATAGTTCAGCTGGAACAAGACAAATAGTGGCAGCAATCATTTCCCATGAAATGGCTCATATGTGGTTTGGTGACCTTGTCACCATGAATTGGTGGAATGATTTGTGGCTTAATGAGAGCTTTGCTTCATGGATGGGAGATAAAGCTGTAGACGCTATACACCCTGAATGGGACATGTGGACACAGTTTCTAACGGCAGATACAGCTTCTGCTTTCTCTCTAGATGGTCTCTCAAATTCACATCCAATTGAGCAAGAGGTCAATAATCCTGCCGAAATCGGGCAATTGTTTGACGCCATCAGCTATAGCAAAGGCGGGTCCATATTAAGGATGCTAGAAGATTTCATCGGGCCTCTAGATTTCCAAAAAGGAATAAGAACTTACCTAACAGATCATTCTTACGAAAATGCAGAAACTCAAGACTTATGGAATGCTCTTGAAGTTTCCTCTGGAAAACCAGTAGCAAAAGTCATGGATTCGTGGGTGAAGCAAACAGGTTTTCCTATGATAACTTTCGACACCAACGACAATTCATCTAACATAAATTTATCGCAAACGAGGTTTCTGTATGAACATATAGAAGGGGAGCCGGAACATGTGGATGAAACCGCTTGGTATGTTCCAATAAAAATTAGCAGTAGTGAAGATAATAACGTCGCAACTATTTTGATGGAATCTAGAGACTTAAACATCCAATTGGATACCAACACAGTCTCTGAAACCTCTTGGTTTAAATTGAATCCTGATCAAACAGGTTTTTATCGAACAAAATACAGCGAATCTGAGCTAGTAAATTTGAAAAATGCTATCTCCAAAGACCAGCTTAGCCCTAGAGACCGATTAGGTTTACAAGGAGACTATTACGCTCTAGTTAGAGCGGGATACACATCGGTTACTGATTTCCTTGATCTCGCAGGGGCGTATAAAGATGAATCCGATGCATCTGTGCTATCCGATCTAGCCACTGGGTTGAGAGGAATCGAAAACATAATTTCTGAGTTAGCATTTCACAGCAGTTACCAACTGTTCTGCAAAGGGATATTCGCTGGTATCAGTAAAAAAGTCGGTTGGGACAAAAAAACTGGAGAAGGTCACCTTGATGCTCTATTGCGAAGCACATCTCTCGGAAATTCAGGTCACTATGGAGATCAGTCTGTGCTGGATCAAGCTATTTCAAAATTTAATGACCATGTTACGGAAAAACAAACTATACACCCAGACATCCGCACTGTAGTTTTCAATCTGGCAGCTCAGCAAGGAGATAGATCTGTTTATAACCAAATGTGGACTCTTGAGAAATCTACTGACTTACAAGAAGAAAAAGTCCGCCTCCATTCAGCACTATCCAATTTTGGAAACAAAGATTTACTACAAGAAACTTTAAACAAATCTCTTAGTGAAGATATACGAGTCCAAGATTCCATCAGAGTAATAGTTACCGTAGCTAGCTCTGCGCTAGGAAGATCATTAGCATGGGATTTTATAAGAAATAATTGGGAAGAAATTGACCGAAGATATGGCGATGGGGGATTTGCTTTAATGCGTCTGGTATCAATAGTATCCGGTTTCACAACCTCTGAAAGATTACAAGAAGTCGAAACATTCTTTGAAGAAAATCCAACTCCTGCGGCAGAAAGAACAATACGCCAGGCTAAGGAGCGTATACGTATAAACCAAGCTTGGCTAGAAAGATATTCTGATCAACTATCAAAGTTCTTAAGCTGAAATACTAGATCGGTACATATTTTTCTTTAGTAAGTCTAGATCTCTGCATTTCCACATAGGATTTGATTGAATAATCTTGATTGAAATCACTCAAAATCTTTTTAGCTGGGGAATCCTCTCTGCATAGCAGATCTACTATGGTACCAGCGAGAGCTTTAGCTGGATTCACTACTGCTTGAGTGTAATCGTGGACCAAGTAGTCAATGCCATGCCCTGTACCACTGGCAACTCCCGTGTAAGGATGAATTACCGGCATTATCTGACTCAAATCCCCCATATCAGTACTGCCGCCCGAATTGTGACGCACTGGTTTTTGTATTACGTTGTTTGCCCCTACCAAGGTTGCGGCATTATCAATGAAAATATCCGACATATGAGGATCATTTTTTATCGGCAAATATCCAGGCAATGTAATTATTTCTACTTCGCACCCTATAGCAAGCGCACCTGCCTTCAAGCATCGGTCCATTTTCAAATTTGCGTCCGCAATTGCCTCAGTTGTACCGCCTCTTACTCTCCCCTCATATTTAACTTCAGCTGGTATTGAGCTCACAGAAACTCCACCCTTTGTCATGATCCCGTGGAGTCTTATGGTGTCCTCATTCTTAAGAGTCTCTCTTTGAGTATTCAGGGCATTGAGCGCCACCATGGATGCCTGAAGCGCATTGACCCCTTCATGGGGAGACCCTCCAGCATGAGAAGCTTTACCTAAGAATCGAACATACTTCACAACATGGCCATTACTGGTCCCTCCAATGGAAAACTTCCCTTCTTCTGTTTTAGATGTGTGAGCCATTACTGCAAGATCAACATCATCAAAAGCTCCTAACTTCAAAAACTCCTGCTTCCCCGACATAAATTCGATTTGTCCTTGCTGATGCAGACCATATCTAAATTCGACATCAATGAATTCCTCAGCAGGAAGAGCCATGAAGACCAATTTTCCCGGAATCATAGAATTTTTTGCTATTTCTTTAAAAGCAGCTGTGACTCCTAACATCATGCCTATCTGACAATGATGCCCGCAGGCATGCGCAGCGTCCGTTTCTGGATTAGCATGAGCATGGCCAGCTACCCTCAAAGAATCCAATTCTCCAATTATGGCTATAGTAGGGCCAGGCAACCCTCCATCAATAGTTCCCTTTATTCCAGTAAGGGCAATTCCTTTCTCGTGAGGTAAGCCAAGTTCATCCAATTTTCGGCTTACAAATTCAGCGGTTTCAAATTCATGAAATCCTGGCTCAGGATTTTGCAAAATATGCTTGGATATGTTGACAAGCCAGTCTGCGCGATTGTCAATTATCTCCCAACACTTAGATTTTAGGGATTTAGAGTCCATTTTTGCTTTCTCTTCTCTACTCTTTAAATGTTTCTTCTTTGGTCATGCTTCGCAAAAGGGAAAGGTATGAAGATTTAGTAAGCGGGGAGTCATTCTCCGACACTATACGGGCTGCATTGGAAGCCCCATCAGTCAGCAAGTCTATTACTGTCATCGCCATTGCCTTTGCACCAGTAACGACGGCGAGGTCATAATCATCTATCACATAATCAATACCATGTCCGTTACCGGACGCTGCCTCTACATATGGATGTATTACCGGCATTAACTGAGATAAATCACCCATATCTGTAGAGCCTGTGCGATGCGTAAGTCTACCCAGTTTTTCTTGGCCAACTAATTCCGCAGCATTGTTTTTATATAGGTCCAGAAAAGATTCATTGCTTTGAATCGGAAGATAACCCGGCAAAGTTGTTATGGTAACTGAACCCCCAACTGCCATGGCGCCTGCCCTCAAAGCCCTATCAACTTTTTCGGAAGCCGATAAAAAGGCATCAATTGAGGCCCCTCTAACATATGTCTCCATCCGAACATCAGCAGGAACTGAACTCACTGCGACTCCACCCTTTGTTATGATCGGATGTATTCTTATCGTATCTTGATCTCTATAAGTCTCTCTCTGAGCATGTATTGCCGACATAGCCACCATCGCAGCATTAAGAGCGTTGACACCCATATGGGGTGCTCCCCCGGCGTGAGAGGCAACTCCCGAAAACTGGATTGATTTGGCGACCAAACCATTGTTGGTTCCACCGAACGATATTTTGCATTCATTGGACGGCACCGATGTATGTGTCATCATTGCCATATCAACATCGTCAAAATGTCCTAGTCTTACGAATTCAGGTTTCCCTCCCAAGAATTCAATTTCACCCCTTCGTCTCAGATTATCTCTGTATTCAACCTCAATATATTCCTCAGCTGGAACTGCCATAAAGGTGACTTTACCTGCCAATTTCTCTAAGACTCCCGATGCTTTTAAACCGACAGCGACACCTAACATCATCGCTATTTGGCAATGATGCCCACAAGCGTGTGCTGCCGTTGTTTCTTTATCTTCAAATGGATGGCCCAACACTTTTAATGAGTCCAGTTCACCAATAACAGCTATATTCTGACCGGGTTTACCACTATCAAGGTGAGATTTAAGGCCCGTAATAGCAATACCCGATTCATGCGGCATATCCAAAGAGGAAAATTCTCTGGATACTATTTTGGCGGTTTTAAATTCCTTGAATCCTGGTTCTGGGTTTTCTAAAATTTCTTTGGCTACACCTATTAATTTATCTTTGTTTTTTTCGATTTCATCACAAACCACAGATTTAATTTTTGTTGAGTCCAAAGTCTGCATCTCCCAAACACGTTATCCGGTAAATTTAAATTCTAATCATCTTCTAGAGTTGAAGTATCTCCTTCTGGAAGGCCCAATTCCCTCGCTTTCAAAAGCCGGCGCATAATTTTTCCACTTCTGGTTTTGGGAAGTGAGGGTATGAAATCTATTTCACGGGGTGCGACCGCCGTGGATAATTTCTCCCTTGCAAATCTCATGATCTCATTTCGTAATTTGGTCGATTCCTCATAGCCATCCTTAAGGGACACAAAAGCCTTAA
>RQOP01000039.1 GCA_008373095.1 SAR202 cluster bacterium
CATGTTTTCAATCCTTTTCTTATACTTGTTTAAGCTTTTCAATTGTTTTCAACACGAAATGTTCAGATCCGATAATGTCGAATTCCTTAATGTCGGTCTAGATTGGGTTAAGATGTTTGTTGACTAAAGTAATTGGGGTTTGGCAGAATTATTGCAGAGTGACCCTGTAGCTCAGTGGATAGAGCGACTGCCTTCTAAGCAGTAAGTCGTGGGTTCGAATCCCTCCAGGGTCGCCATTCTTTCATTCGGCAAGGGTCCAGTTGATAAATCACTCCCCTGCCCTACACATGCAACTAATACATGGATGCCATATGACAAATCGACTATCCAAAGAATCCAGCCCCTATCTCTTGCAGCATAAAAATAACCCCGTTGACTGGTTTGCTTGGGGAAAAGAGGCATTTGAAGAAGCCAAAACCCGTGATGTTCCCATACTACTTAGCATTGGGTATTCTTCCTGTCACTGGTGCCACGTCATGGAATACGAATCTTTTGAAAACGAAGGCATTGCCAAGCTAATGAATGAGAACTTTGTAAGCGTTAAGGTAGACCGTGAGGAAAGACCAGATATAGATTCCATATATATGTCTGCCGTTCAATCCATGACTGGTCAAGGCGGGTGGCCTCTAACTGTTTTTCTGACTAGTGATGGGCTGCCCTTTTTCGGGGGGACCTATTATCCGCCTGAGCCCCGTGGAGGTATGCCAGGATTTTCGCAACTACTATCGGCTATATCTGACGCATATAAGGAAAGACGGGATGAAATAGAAGAATCTGGCTCGTACCTCCGAGACCATATAAATCAATCACCTGAAAACTCTGCTGACAGTACCTTGGAGTCAGCATTACTGACAAAAGCCTACCAGCAACTCCTAACTCAACACGACTGGGAATCCGGCGGCTTTGGTAATTCGATCAAATTCCCCCAATCTATGGCCTTAGAATTTTTGCTAAGGTATCACCAAAGACATCCTGATTCTCAGGCATTGGAAATGGTTGAGCTTTCACTTCAGAAAATGGCTTCTGGCGGCATGTATGACCAGCTGGGAGGAGGTTTCCATCGTTATTCAACTGACAAAAAATGGCTAGTACCACACTTTGAAAAAATGCTCTATGACAACGCTCTACTTTCACGCCTGTACCTGCACGCCTATTTAATTACTGGCAACAAATTCTATATCGAGGTAGCTGAAGACATATTCCGATATATAGACAATGATATGACGGATAAGGATGGACTCTTCTACTCAGCTGAAGATGCCGATAGTGACGGAGAGGAAGGAACCTATTACATATGGGACCACACGGAATTGAACCAGATACTAGATGAGCAGGAATTCAAACAACTTGAATCAGTTTTCACCCTCTCACAAAAAGGGGACTTTGAAGGTAAGAACATCCTTCATTACACTCCAGACAAAAGTCATTTTGGCTTTCTTGGCCCAGATAACTTAAATTTGCAGGCTATAAGAGCAAAGCTGACCACACAAAGAGAGTTTAGAAACAAACCCTTTAGAGACGAAAAGAACCTACTGTCGTGGAATGCCCTAATGTCCCTCTCTTTTATTGATGGATATTTCATTACCAAGGATCAAAAGTGGCTAGATAAAGCTAAACTAAACGGCAATTCATTATTAAAATATATAGATGCTCATTCTGGCGTATTTCACTCACAAAAGGCAGGTAAGGTCGGGAGTTACGGATACCTAGAGGATTATTCTGCCCTCCTTTTACTTATGTTATCCCTGCACGAAGCAACCCTCGATCTTGACTGGCTAGCCAGAGCAGAACTCTTTGCAGAATCCTTAGTGCAATTATTCTGGGATAGTCACGAATCACGCCTATATGACACTCCTAACAACGGTGAAACTCTCATCATCAGACCTGGAGAAAGTTACGATAATGCTACCCCCTCAGGATCATCAATGGCCGTAGAGGGTTTATATAAACTTTCCATTATAACTAATAATGAACAATATCGGCATATTGTAATATCCTTATTGGCATCCACTTCTGGTATCGCCTCAGAACACCCAATCTCATTCAGCAACTGGTTATGTGTTTTAGATTCTTTTATTTATCCAACTCTGGAAATCGCCATTGTTGCTGAAGATCACGAAAATGCTATAAAAATGCGCGATTGTTTATTCGAGTCCTATATTCCGAATCATATTTTCTGTGGAAACGCCTCTTTCAGCCGCTCAGAGAAATTTAGGAACAAATGGGACTCCTATCCCCTACTCACTGAAAGAGAACCTGAATCTAACAAAGCTACAGCGTTCCTCTGTGAAAATTATGCCTGTGAACTTCCAGTGAGTTCCCCAAAAGAATTTTTAGATTTAATTCGGCAAAAAATCCATCCAGCCCAAAAATAAGTCTAATGTTTTTTTCGGAACGAGCTGTCTAACTCCAAGGATGCCCATTGCTCTACAAATGTTTTCTTTGCCAAAGCGGGTGATTCTCGGGTCTTCTTCCAGGAGGCTGGGAATGGTTTCCTAACAAAAGGAGCTATATTTGCTATTAAACTAGCTGATTTCATGAGTGTATTAGTCAATTTACTATTTGCGAGAATAAATGCCCCGCATTTAGACAAATATCTCTCCCACAGCTTTGAGGTACGTTGATCCGGGTAGTCATTGCCTTCGACCAACTGATTGCGCAAATACAATAGCATTCTTGGAATATCTATTTTCACCGGACATGCTTCTTTACAGGCTCCACAGAGACTGGAAGCAAACGGAAGATTCTTTCCATCCGACAAGCCAGTTAGCATCGGTGAAACAATAGATCCGATAGGTCCAGGGTACACCCAGCCGTACGAGTGACCCCCAACTTTCCTGTAAACGGGGCATGCATTTAAACATGCACCGCACCTAAGACAATATAAGGCTTCTCTTAACTGAGGATTAGCCAACATTTTGCTTCTACCATTGTCCACAATCACCAAATGAAATTCTTCAGGTCCATCTACATCTGTGCTTTTTCGCGGGCCCGATATCATCGTTACATAACTAGAAATCCATTGACCTGTAGCCGATCTAATTAGTAATCGCAAAAACGTCCCTAAGTCTTCCATAGATGGGATTATTTTTTCCATACCCACAATCGCCACGTGTATACGGGGCATAGAAGTACACATTCGACCGTTGCCTTCATTGGAAACCAAGGCCAATGTGCCTGTTTCCGCCACTAGAAAATTCCCTCCAGTAATGCCCATATCCGCCTGGATAAATTTATCGCGTAACTGGTCTCTGGCTTCCGAGGTTAGGGTCTCAATATTTTCTGTATCACTTGTACCTATTTTCTCTGAGAACAACTTAGATACTTCAGACCTTGATTTATGTATGGCTGGAGCGATTATATGGTAAGGAGTCTCTTCTGCCAGCTGTACGATATATTCTCCTAAATCCGTCTCGTACGGGTCTATCCCATTCTTTGTCAGTTCTTCATTAAGAGACATTTCTTCTGAAAGCATAGATTTGCTTTTAACAACTGTTTTAACATCTCTTTTCTTTGCCAAATTTATGACGTATTGAGTTGCATCTTCCGCGGTCTCCGCAAAATGTACTGCACCACCAGAGCTGAGAATTTTAGATTCTAGCAATTCTAAATACTTATCTAGATTATTTATTACCTCTTCCTTAATTTCTCTACCTTTTGACTGCAATTCTTCCCAGTCAGCAGTGTCAGAAGAGGCTTGTATACGAGCACTATGAAACCCTTCATAAAGACCAGACAAATTCTTTTGAATCTGGGAGTCCAACAAAGTTTCTTTAGCTTTCTCTTCGAACTTTTGCGTAACTGGTTTCATTTTATGTGGTCCGTCCCCATAGCCAAATCCATTAACTGTGCTATGTGCAAACTTTTTATGTCTAGGTTTTTCTTGATCATCAATCCGCCCATATGCATCAGGCAACTCATATCAGCTGCAGTGACTACCGCCGCGCCACTTTGTTTCACATTGGCAATTTTTTCTTCAGCCATCGCTGTGGATATTTCTGGGTATTTTGTAGAAAATGTTCCCCCAAAACCACAACAAACCTCCGATTGATCCATATATATCAAATTAATGTTTTCGAGAGATTTAAGTAAAGAGATGGGTTCTTTTGAGATCCCCAATTCACGATTTAGATGGCATGATTCATGATACGTTACATTGATGCTTTCAGCGGACTCTGATTTGAAGGGCGATAAATCATATATACCTAATTTTTGGGTTATATATTCGGTGAATTCAAATGTTCGGGTTGATATGTCTTCTACGCTGTCAGCATCATTTTGGTCACATACTTCCATATAATGATTTCTTATCATGCTGGTGCATGATCCTGATGGAAGTACAATATCTGTGTCACAACCAGAATAATCAGAAACAAATTTCCCCACTAATTTGGCAGAATCGGACCAGTGACCAGAATTAAAAAATGGTTGTACGCAGCACGTTTGGGATGGCTCTACCGCCACCTCCACCCCCAACCTGTTTAAAACCCTAGCCGCACTAATAGCCACTTCCGGGTAAAAGTTATTGAGCACGCATGTAGCAAACAAAGAAACCTTATCAGGCACGACCTTACTTATTCCTCTTGATTCAAAAACAACCCATATGAACTGAGAACCTGGTGGCCCAGAAATGTCTTAAATTAAAATACCTCTTATTGAAAAGGCTAGGATCCAACCAAGCATGAGAAGGCTCCCACCTGCAAACAGCTTTCCTTCCTTTCCTTCTTGCGCAGGTCCTGTCATCTTCATTGTGAAGAAAAAAAGGCCAAGAACAATTGCCAATATCCAGATTGACAAATCGTTTGCCCCCAATCCGGCTCCCAGTAGTACACCCACCCCTCCCCAAATGTAAGGCAATTTGAGTATATTAATGACTTCGTTCATACTCTGAAGAATACACCGCGACTAGGTGGTTTGCAATGTAACAAGCACCTAATACAAATTATGAATAAGCACTTAGGGGAGAAATATGATTACTGGATTTAATCATTCTGGTTTTGTAGTGAGGGATTTAGAAAAGATGGTCTCATTCTATCGAGATGATTTAGGATTAGAAATAGAAAGAGAAATAGACAGCAAAGCTCCGGAATCAGGAGACCATACTGGCATTCCCGGGGCACACAGAACTCTGATTTTCGTCGGCAAAGGTGGAGGTCACGCTCTAGAATTAGTCTATTATATTCATCCCGATAGTCCGAAAGGCCACCTAGACCGAAATCAACTTGGAGCCGCACACGTATGCTTCAACGTTGAAAATATAGAAGAGCTGTATAAAGACCTAACTAACAAAGGCATAGAATTCGTTACCCCACCTATAATGCCCGACACTGAAAATGGGGGCCGGCGGGGAATATGCTATTGCCAGGACCCTGAAGGAAATTGGCTTGAGTTTATTCAAGCCGAGTAGGCTTTATTCTATTTCATAAATTTGAATTCTATGGCGGTTGGATTCAACCACGTATAATCGATTATTAGAATCAATACGGACTGATACTGGTCCCCAGAAATAAGATTCTGTTTGGGAAGATATATGGTACGGGGTATTTAGATGATCCGGTATATCAGGATTAAGATTCGAGATTTCTCTTGTCTCCATTTCATCTTGATTGGATTCAAAAAAATCCTTGGCCCAATCTGAAAGAGTGGCTTCACCTCTCATGCTTGATATAGCCTTTCCATTCGAATCAAACACCTGCAATCGCTCATTTCCCCAGTCGGTGACATATATATTTCCATTTCTGTCTACCGAGACACCCGAGGGTCTGTTGAGACTGCCTTCACCCGAGCCTCCTATAGTTTCCAGATATTGTCCGCTGGAATCAAATTTTTGGACTCTGTCATTTCTCCAATCTGCGACATATACGTTATCGGAGATATCAACACCGATGCCCCAAGGTAAATTAAATTCACCGGGCTCTGATCCACGAACTCCCCACTGGGACAAAAATTTACCTTCCGAGGTGTATTTTTGAATTCTGTGGTTTCTCTGGTCACAAACGTACACTAATCCAGCGGAATCAACAGCGATACCCGCCGGCCCATTAAATTCACCTTCAGAATCACCTTTGACTCCCCATTTACTGACCACATCGCCTTTATTTGAATAAATGTTAACTCTACTTGTGTGTTCGTCAGTTATAAGTAGTCGACCTTCGGCATCAAATGCCATCGCAACAGGGAGTGTCATTTGCCCATCTCCATCCCCAAATCCATAACCAAATTCATAAAGATATTCTTCAGCTAGGTTACAGACCCCCACCCGTATAGCACTTCTTCTTGCAGGATCACATCGGTTTAGGACAAAGATTTCGCCATCTGGGCCAAACGCAACATCATAAGGATTCGCAAAGCCCCTTCCATTAAAACCGTTGTTAACTATTCCGATAGTCTTTAGATATCTAATACTGAGCGTATTAGTATTTACCATAGCGAGTGTACCCCTAACCTTTGTTTTCTAAGCCAGCTGGTATTCGCGAGTCGATGCAATCATACCAATCAGACGAGCAACTTGTATGGAGGCATTTTCATCAGGCTGACCGTTTTGTATTTGTACAGCACCCTGTGATTCCGCAAACTCAATTAGTCCTTCCCTAGTATCCGGTTGCACCTGTATAGGCCCCATATAATCCAAACACGAGTCCACCAATTTTTCAGGATCGCTGAGATCTTTTTGATTTGAAGTCACCCGACGAATGATATCTTTGACTCCATCTTTAGTGGGATCACTTAATTCTTTTGCCGCGAAATTTATGCGCTCAACCAAGGAGCCACTGTCTATCCACTCTACACCCTCATGCCATCCTTCTACTGTAGGAGGAGCCAATAAACCTTGTCCCATGAACATCGTCTGTGCCCATAGTGAGTGTACATCCAGAGTTGGTTCCTGATAAGTGCCTGCGAGTCGCACCGTGCCAACGACCGATTCTACAGGTCCTTTTACCCTGGAATACATACATTTATCTGATTTAAAGTAATCTGAGTTAAATAGGCTACGCAGCACTGCTGACACCTTATAACCTGATTGGAAATAGGCTTCCATCATCCCAGAAATTACCAGCTCGCCGTCAGAATCAACTTCATCAGATGCAAAATATTGAAATAGTCTTGTAGACAGGAATCTTGCGGTAGCTTCTTGCGTGACTATTATGTCTACTATGTCCTCACCGTTAAAGTTCCCGACCTTACCGAGGAATTTCTTTTCCCCACCATCATGATCATCTGCCCGATATTCATAGTGCCAAGCTATTCTTCCATAAGGCCATATCGAATCTTTACTGGCTCTCACTGACATGTATTCCGCATTCCCTAGTGTCCATCCAGTAAATGCTTTTGCGCACTCTTTAATATCATCTTCTGAATAGTTCCCTATTCCCATAGAGAAAAGTTCAAGAAGTTCTCGGCCGTAATTTTCGTTTATAGCCTCTTTATGATTCTCATTGTTATCGAGCCAAAGAATCATCGCTGGATCTCTTGAGAGTTCGACTAGCAAATCTCTAAAGCTTCCAAACCCGTAATGTCGAAACATTTCGATTTGGTTTAGCAATGCTCTAGCCTGATTTAGTTTTGCATAACCTGTCGCAAACAGACCGTGCCAAAATAGAGCCAACTTTTCCTCTAGTGGGTTACTAGTTGTGAGCATTCTATAAAGCCAGTATGCACCTGCTCCATCCAACTGCCTTAACTCAGACTGATCAACATGATAGCGCCTGATGATGTCATCTGGCATATGGCCCGATTCACCTGGATCTAGTAAGTTGTCTACAGTAGCCTCGTAACCATCCTCTAGATAACCTTCCAGCTCATTTCTAGTTGCGCCAAACCCGGCCCTGCGCATTAGGTGAGCCATCAAAGAAACATCTTTATTCATACTAATAACCTCTAGCTAAACACCAGTTTTGGATTGACTCTTTAAATTCAGGCGTTGACCAGATCAAATTGCTCGAACTGTCCATTAACTATTGGCACTGGGTCCAAACCGAACCACTTGTCAACAATCGTGGAATAGGTAGATCGGAAATCATTGTTGAAATGCAGGTCTCCTTCCAATTGGTCTGCTTCTTTTATAGAAGGATATTGCCCATACATTCCGCCTTTAACCTCTCCTCCTACCAGAAATGCAACCCCTCCAGAGCCATGGTCGGTTCCTGAGCCATTATCTTTAATACGCCTTCCAAATTCAGAGAAAATCATTACTATGACTTCATCTTCCTTACCGTGCTCCTTCATATCATCATAGAAATCGCCAACTGCCCCTGAAACCTCATCCCACAGCTTTGCATGGGTGGCTATTTCACCTGAATGAGTATCAAAGCTTCCATGCTGTGTATAGAAAACTCTCGTTCCAAAGTCAGCAAGTAATACCTGGGCTATGCTTTTCATTCCCTGAGCAATAGGATTTGCAGCATATTCGATGGAAGAACTGTATTTCTGAGGAGCAGTCCTTAGTATGTCAGCCCCTTTCAGTGCATCCATACCTGTTTGCCCTAAGAAATTAAGAACAGGGTCTTTGCCCTGAACTCCTCCGTACATATGAGCAAAAGCGTCAAGAGCAAGCTTCTTAGCTGATTCATCTTTGATATCAGGAAACAATCCGTATGTTTCTAGGTTTCCAACTGAAGCTACTGGAACTCCCCTGACTCCAAGAGCTCTTGGTAACCCTCTACCAAAATTAACCCCGGTCAAAACATTTTCCGCACTGGGATCTAAATCTCTTATGACTCTACCTAACCACCCTTCAGTACCAATTTCATCAGGTTGGGCTGTATGCCATATGTCCATCGACCGAAAATGAGACCTGTTGGGGTTATCGTAGCCAATGCCATTAATAACAGCTACTTTTCCTTGGTCATATAACCGTTTAATGGGTGCCATATGAGGGCTGAAGCCGTACACCTTATCAATTGGTAACACCTTTTCTTGCTCTATATGGACAGTCCTTCTGAAGTCATAATATTCATCGTCTCCATATGGAACTACCGTATTAAGATAGTCATTTCCACCGGAAAGTTGAACAACAACAATCGATTTCTCTTTGTTTCCCATCAGATCCCCCTATATAGCTAGGTGATTATTAAAATAAATTATGTTCATATAGTCAGATATTACTACCTAAATTAATGTATTTCAATCCATATGTCCTTACCTATCCGGGATTTTAATAATTAATTTGTCTGTGGCTATTCTGAATAAAGGTATATACGGGATATGTAAAATGTACTTACAACACAAATTAGCACTCTAGAACTAAGGTGAAGCAGTGTCCTCAAATACAACCTCAAAAACATATTCTTTCCAATCGCCACATGATGCTGCGGAGTACTTTCTTGACCAAGGATGGACAGATGGTCTCCCAATTAATATTCCCACTGAAACCGCAGTGGCGAGATTCGTCGAATTTTCTGGCCGGCCGGGGCAGGACATCATCGGAGTTGAGCCAGTGAAAAACAGGGAGATTACCCTTGAAAAAGTGGCTATAAACGCTGTGATGTCAGGCTGCAAACCGGAATATTTTCCGGTACTTTTAGCTGCAGTTGAAGCTTTACTCGAACCGGAATTCAACCTCCATGGCATTACTGCTAGTACCATGGGGGCTGGTATTTTAACTGTGGTAAGCGGACCGATAGCTAAAGATATCGGAATAAATGGCGGGATTAGTGTTTTTGGACCTGGACATCAAGCAAACGCTACCATTGGACGAGCTCTTCGATTGTTCGTTATAAATTGCACTGGTTCTAGGTCTGGCGAAATTGACAAAGCAACTCTGGGTCACGCTGGCAAATACACTTGGTGTATTACAGAAAATGAGGATTTTAGACCCTGGCCCAACACAAGTGAGGACCGGGGATTCAAAATTGGTTCCAACACAGTGTCAGTGTTTGCTGGGCTTTCCCCTACACAAGTTAGCAACCATTCTTCTCAAGATCCAGAAAACATTTTAAGGAGCTTTAGAGACGCGCTCTTCGCTGCTGGACCAAATCAAGGAGAAATTGTGATCATTTTTTGCCCTGAACATGTCCAATCAATTTCGAGAGCCGGTTGGACAAAAAGCCAAGTCAGAGATTTCCTATATGAAACAGCCGTCCGATCAGATACTGAATGGGGGTTCGGGTCTATACCGCCTGGACCCAAACCATCTGGTTCTGCAATGACCCACTCAGCCTTAACTCCGGATAGTTTTACACTGCTAGTCGCCGGAGGAGCGGCAGGGGCCTTTTCATCAGTAATTCCTCTGTGGGCTAGTGGAGTAGGTTCAAATTCCGTTACTAAGGAGATAATTTAGTAGAAAAACCGATGAATAAATATGAAATTGTTGTATCATAAGCCTATCGAAAGGGGGATATTATGGTAGAAGAAATCAAAGTTTTGGACCCAACAATCAGCACGAGCTCTAAAGACTCTTTGCTAGCAGTCCGACCGGAATCTTTGAATGGATTAACAGTAGGCTTACTTGCAAACGGTAAAAAGAACTCTGTAGAGATACTTCAATATGTCTATGAAATTCTTAGAGAAGAACATGGATTAGGTATTTCCATAGAGGACAACAAAGGAAACGCCTCACGACCTTGTCCACCTGATCTTTTAGAAAATTTAGCGAATCAATGTGATGTTGTTATAACCGCCTCTGGTGATTGAGGGTCTTGCTCTTCGTGCAGTGTGCACGACGGAATCCAATTTGAGAAAAAAGGGGTACCTGCTGCTGTAATCTGCACTGAACCTTTTGTAAGCAGTGCTGTAGCTATGTCTAAAATGGGAGGAATACCAGAATTCCCTTTCGCTGTCGTACCTCACCCCTTAGGTAGCTTGGATGAGACTCTGTTAAAAGAAAGAGCGAAAGAGGTAGCAGAGGACGTCGTCAAAATCCTTCTAGAAGGATAAAAGCAAAACAAAATAGTCAAACCATGTAATTCATATTTTTGACAATTGAAACCCCAAAGTTTTGGTCCCCTTGGATTGATACTTTATGATCAGTCAAAACCTTATCGGGGTCCCATCTGCCGCAACTAAGACACATAAAAGTCTCACAGTCCATTTCCAAATAAATTGTTGGTTCTGGTAGATCTGTTACGAGCCGAGCCCTACCCTCTTGAATTTTTATGTTCAAAATAAAGGAAGACTCACCGTATATCTTGAACCTCACAGAACTTCCTTCCGGGCCCCCCACTTTTTTACCAAATACAAAAGGCATCGCATTATTCATTCTTTCATACGAATGTTGAGCGGTAATACCTGACAAATTACCTGGCTTTTGAATCGCTCTACGGATATCTTGTTCGTGTACCCAACAATCAAATACTCTGACAGAAACTTGATCAGCAACATTTCCCTTTCCTATAGGGGAATCGGCCTCAGCAGAGAAATCTAGTTGCCCGTTAAGCTCCTTCAATCTTTCTGAATTAACCTCTGCGAACTCGCCGAGCAACTCTGCGGGGGTCATTGCGCGCCTGGAAACCACATCTAACTCATTTTTTGCACCTTGCTCATTCTTGATATGAGACATCTTACTCAAAGGAATATCCAGCACCTTTCTACCAAGAATACGATGCTCTATACCAACCAAATGAGCTATGCAATCCTTTACAGTCCAAGTGGGGCAATCAGTATCAGCTCCCCATTCATCCAAACTCAAAGATGTACATAATTTTTCCAACGATTTCCACTGAGATTTTTGTAATTCGATTAACCTTTCCCTTTCATTAGACATAGGTAATCCAAACTATTCCTTATTTGTCCCCATTCTTACAATGAGATCGAATTCTTGGCTTTTCACAGGTTGAACGGATAACCGAGAGTTCTTTACCAACACCATATCCGATAGAGCCGGAATCTTTTTTATCTCCTGAAGCGATATAGGTGTCTCGAACGACAAATCAGCTTTTATATCAACCATAAACCATATCGGATTATCCGGATTGCTTTTAGGATCAGGATGTTTGGAGTCAGGGTCCCAAGCGGTAAAATCTGGGTATCCGTTCTTCACAACTACAGCCGTCCCTACGACAGCAGATGGCTTAGAATTTGAGTGATAAAACAAAACGCCGTCCCCAATTTTGATCTCATCTCTTAATAAATTCCTAGCTTGGTAATTTCGCACGCCATCCCATTCCGCTGTCGAACTTTCTTCGTTTTTAAGTTCGTCAAATGAATAGTCGGAAGGTTCGGATTTCATTAACCAATATTTCTTTTCACGCATTCTATTGTCCTCCGTCACATCAGGGTGAATTATTCGTACATCCCCTACCATCTCTTCAAATTCCTCTCTAAAAGTTCCAACACACTGGAAGCTTCAACTGCAGAACGTCCAACCGGTTCTTTCTCTAGAAATTTCTTCAAATCAATTACTGATTGCTTATGCTGCCCTACTCTGAAACCTATCATTCCCCTGTCCCTGATCTCAAAAACATTGTCAGGTTCAAGGCCAACCAAAATGTCTATCACTTCATAAGCTTTTATATTTCTAGAATCATTCAAATATATATATTTCAAATTTCTCAAAAGTCTTGAAATTATATATCTGTTATCCACTGGGGACAGGTATCGATCATCCCAGGCAAGGGCTTTAGAGGCACGACTGTCAAACATAGCCATGCATTCTTCTTTATTCACCACTATACCCTTGTTGAAAACGTCTACATAGTATTTCTCAGATTCATCGTATGCACCGACCAAGAAATGCCCAGGCATCCCAATCCCCTCCACTATAATTCCTAGGCGTGAGGCTAACTCCATGTATAAAATAGCCAATGTGATTGGTATTCCTTTGCGCCTGTTCAATACTTCGTTTATAAAACTGTTTTTAGGGTCGTAATAATTGTCAACATCTCCCGAGAATCCGAGTTCAAAAAAAAGATATTCACTTATTTCATTCAGCTTTTCCAAGATAGGTGAATCCTTCTTCAATCTACTGACCAAAACTGAATGTAACTGATTAAAAGAATCCAGTTCATCTTGAATATCCAAGTCTTCGTATTCCAACCAAGATACTATTAGGGCTAAGGTTGCCAAACTAGATGGTGTTTTATTCAACTCCGATTGAATTGATAAAAGTAATGTCAAAGCTTCACCCACTATTTACCCTGAATACATGTGTCAGCAGTTTGGCGGGAGCGCGAGGGAGTCGAACCCACCGCACCAATCGAAGGATTGCTGCCAACGGAGTTGAAGTCCGCAGAGACCACCAGGCCTCATCCGCTCCCAAGTTAAGCTTTTTTACGAGAAACCGGAACTTCGGTTGAAATTAACCAGCGAGAGCCTCGTCAATTTTCTTTTGAATTATTGACTTCGGAACAGCTCCGACTATCTGATCCACCGGTTTACCATCGCTAAAAATTAGGAGCGCAGGTATTCCCCGAATATTGTAGTTCATTGATGTCTGAGCGTTACTATCAACATCCAACTTACCAACTTTAATTTTACCTTCGTACTCATCGGCTATCTGCTGAACAACTGGCGCGATCATTTTGCATGGCTGGCACCAATCCGCCCAAAAATCAATTAATACCGGCACGTCCGAATTTAGCACCTCTTCCTGAAAATTACTGTCTGTTATCTCAACAGTGTCTGCCATAACATCTACTCCTTGACATTAATCCCTTGTGTGACGGATCTGGCTTATGGGTTTTGTAGTTAGTCTCTGTCCTTCCAGTAGTCGACGAAGTCTACGGGTATATATTCAACTTCGTCCCAAAATATTGTACCTAAAATTAATCCTTTTGGCACATCGAACACCAAACTTCCAGAAACCTGAAACCCTCTCGCCAACTCTATTTCTCCCCATAGTACTGGGGTTATCTCTACAGCGTCAGGGCCTGCTTCCAAGGTTCCAGATATTTCTCGAGATCGCTCAAATGGGTCAATTGCCTTTGCTTTCTTCCCCCTCCGATCGCCCAATGTGGCAGCCTCGGGATCTACTGATATTGGTATAACCGTGCTGCTGCGATTGACTATTGTTGTATTTACAATCGCTAATTTTCTGTTCGAGGCACTGGGGGTAATAATCCTTGTGACTCCACTCTCAGTATAAAAAGCTTTAGAGACAACCTGTGGCTTTGAGGCATGTACTTCAAGGTTCCTTCCGCTAGCACCTAAATCTAACTCTTCAGAGTTACAGGCAGTGAGCAAAACAGTAAGAATAATTACTGCAAACAGGGTAGTAAATTTTGTCCTAGAATTAATTAAAGTATTCATCGCTTGCTAAGTTTAAATATGTCATGAGTAGTGAAAATTAACCTTCACAATTTATCACATCGTATGTCACGAATGGGTAGATAAGGAAGGCATATCCCGCAGTTTTTCTACGAGATTCGGAAGGACATCCAACAAATAATCAACATCTGCATCTGTGTTATCTCTACCTAAGGTGATCCGAAGGGTTCCTTGTGCTAATTCCGCAGAATGTCCTATGGCAATCAAAACGTGTGATGGTTCTAGGGATGCCGACGAACAGGCGCTTCCGCTTGAAGCGCAGATACCTGCAAAATCCAACCCCAGTAGCACTGGCTCCCCTTCTACGCCGTGGAACGACACGCTCACATTGTTGGAGAGACGATCCACAAGATGACCATTGATCCTGACATCTTCGACTTTTTCCTGCAGAGCTCTGATAATCCTGTCTCGTTTCTTTGAAAGGGCACTTTGCAATTCTTCTCTTTCTCCATCAGCTAATTCAAGAGCTTTAGCTAGACCAACTATTCCAGCCACATTTTCGGTACCGGATCGATGTTGACGCTCCTGTCCTCCTCCCATCATCAAGGGCTCAAATGGTGTTCCTCTTTTCAAATATAAAACTCCAACCCCTCTTGGGCCGTAGAATTTATGAGCAGAAACACTTAGCATATCAACCCCTAAATCTTTTAAATTTATTTCAAGGGAACCCGCTGCCTGCACTGCATCACTGTGAACTAAAATGGTCTTGTTCTTTTCCACTGCCAATTCTTTCACAGCTTTAGAAATATCTTTTATTGGCTGAATTGTTCCTATCTCGTTATTAGCCATCATGACACTAACCAGAATGGTCTCTTCTTTTATCGCATTCAAAACGTCCACAGCAGACACTCGCCCATCCCTGTCAACCGGCAGATATGTCACCTCAAACCCAAATTGCTCCATCTGCTGGCAAGTATGTAAAACTGCATGATGTTCAATTTGGGTTGTTATTATGTGAGTGCCAAGGTTACGCAAGGCTAATGCAGCGCCCTTAATAGCGGCGTTATCAGACTCTGTACCACCACTAGTGAACATTATTTCACTGGTTCTTGACCCTAGTATGCGAGCGACCGACTCTCGTGATTCGTCTACTGCTTTTCGTGCTTCCTGCGCCAAAGTGTAAATACTAGAGGGATTCCCATAGCTAGACTGCATGTATGGCAACATAGCATCTAACACTTCAGGTCTCATTTGTGTAGTTGCAGCATGATCAAAATAAATCATTTTATTTTCAGACTGTGACATAAAAATAACCCTACTGAATTACATCAAAACTAACTTCCTAAATATTAGCACGTGGACGGGTGAAAATAAGCTGTTAAGGGGGTTACAAAATACGATTTTAATGAGATTGTTAATAGGAAAGAGTTTAAAATATGCTTGAACACTAGGGTTGGTTGAATTAGTATTCCTCAGTTCTATTTTCCCGAGACACTGATTCAAGGTAACATTTGAAGCTCTGAAATTAAGGAATGGCCGATTGATTGATGCAATAGACATAACCAAGTTTTATGGCGATTTCCCAGCTGTAACCGGCCTAAGCTTTTCAGTAGAGCAAGGGGAAATCCTTGGATTCCTAGGCCCAAACGGTGCGGGCAAGTCGACAACAATGAAAATCCTGACCGGATTTATTCCTCCTTCATCCGGAACGGCAAAAATTGCTGGCTACGACATAGTCGAGCAATCCCTACAGGCAAGAAAACATATCGGATATCTGCCCGAGACTGTCCCTCTGTATGAAGACATGGCAGTCAGTGATTATTTAACGTTTATGGGTCAGATACGAGGAATGTCTTCGTCTCAAGTAAAAACCAGGATAGATGAAGTAGTTCAACTTTGTAGACTGGAAGAATATAAAGACACCATAATTGGAAAACTTTCGAAAGGGTATCGACAAAGGGTCGGAATATCACAGGCGATATTACATGAGCCTGATGTCTTGGTATTAGATGAACCAACCATAGGAATCGACCCGATACAAGTTGTTGAGACGAGACAATTAATAAAAGATCTTGGAGAGGATCACACTCTGATACTGAGCTCCCACATTCTGCCGGAAGTCAGCATGATTTGCGACAGGGTGATAATAATACACGAGGGCCAAATCGTCGCAGTAGATGATCCTACCAATTTAGGGACAAACCTTGCCGGAGTTGAAAGAGTTGAACTGGAAGTTAAAGGGCCCAATAGAGAAATAATGCCAGCCTTAGAATTGATAGGTGGGGTTCAAGTAATTGAAAGAGTGCCAGTCACGGGTGGTGCATACCACAGGTACCAGATTACAGTTGATATGGGAAAAGACCTAAGGCATGAACTTGCGACCATGGTCGTAAATAGTGGGTGGGAACTTTTAAAACTGCAATCACTCGGTATGTCATTAGAAGAAATTTTTCTGAGATTAACCATTGAGGAAGAACAATTACCGAATCCAACGGGGGAAATGTCTTGACCAACTTATTGGCTATTACCCTCAAAGAGACAAAAGCTTATTTTTCGACTCCATCAGCTTACATCGTGGGAGCTATGTTCCTTGTTTTAACCGGAGTATTTTTTGTCTTTGATGTCAGTAAGCCATTTGCGGAGGCTGGAGTTAGAGGACTTTCAGATTGGGCCAGTTTCTTTATTGTTTTCTTGGCACCGCTAATTACAATGAAACTTCTCGCTGAGGAACAAAAATTAGGTACATTAGAACTATTATTAACTTCCCCAGTGCGGGAATGGGAAGTGGTGTTAGGGAAATACTTGGCCAGTCTTTTGATGCTTTTGGCGATTCAATCTGTGACTCTCTACTATGTTTTCATAGTTTATTTTTTCGGCAACCCGGACACCGGACCTGTAATCAGCGCGTACATAGGGTTGGTACTCCATGGTGCTGCAGCGTTGGCAATAGGCATGTTAGGTTCGTCTTTATCAGGAAACCAAATTGTATCAGCTGTAGTGGCGACCGCTATATTGCTCATATTTTCTTTCATTAATCGAGTGTCATCCTTAGTCGATGGCTCCGTAGCGGAATTCATAAGTGCATTATCAATGAATGCGAGACTATCGGATTTTAGCCGAGGAGTTATTGATCTAAGTCACGTAGTCTACTTTCTAAGTATCGTAGGAATCTTTTTATTCCTTTCTATAAGGTCACTCGAAACCAGGAGGTGGAGATAAAAATGTCACTTCAACCTCAAGATGACTCCTACTCAGATATAATTCTAGCCTCTATAAAATCTCCTAGTTTCTGGAGCATCATACTTGGTGCAGCTGGAATATTTTCCGTTGTATTGGGTGGCTCCATTAATCTCGCCTTCGATGGACTCAAAGATTTGTCTTTGTGGGTCCTTATGGCGGGCGCCGGATTAATATTCTTAGCACTGGTACTATCCCCAAGGACCATCGCAATTTTTCTTGCAGGTAGAAAAGGTCGGTACGGGGTAAACGTGGCCATTATGACAGTGGCTTTTTTCGTCATACTCTTAATTGCAAATTTTTTGATGTATCAGAACCCCAATAGGATTGATGTCACGGCGACCCGTATATTCACCTTGTCAGAACAGACTTATAGGATTTTGGACAATCTTGGTAAGGATGGCAGGTCAATACACGCCTATGCCTTCTTTGTATCATCAGCTTCCTCTGATGGGGAACGTCAAATGGCTGAAGACTTATTAAACGAATTTGATCGAAGATCGGAAAATTTCGATTTTTCTTTTGTCGACCCTGAACTCAATCGATCAGAAGCTTTGAAATACAACGTCACCACTTATCCTTCAATTGTTTTTGAAGCAGATGACGGTAAATTCGAGGGCGTCGCTCTAATAGCAGAGCAGGATTTTGTTACTGGCATATTGATCGCAACAGGAACAGAACAAAAAACTATCTATTATTTGACAGGTCACGGTGAAACATCTGTATCTAGAGATCCTATGACAGGGGCTATAGGGTTGGAAGGACTTGATCTCGCCATAGAAGGAATGCAAAGGGACAACTATCGAGTAATGCCTCTAAACCTGAAGCAATTTGAGGAAGTTCCTAGCGACGCCGCGGTACTTATAATTGCAGGACCCAAAGACAATAAAGATCTGGATGACGACGAACTAACTGCCATTTTAAAATACACCCAAGGTGGGGGTAGAATCTTTATGCTTTTGGATCCTGATCCACCAGAAAAATTTAACGGCTTGGCCGCTTTATACGGTGTGGCCATTTCAGGGGAGCATGTAGTAGACGCTGTGAGTAATGTTTCGGGCCAAATGCTCACCCCAATGATTCAAAAAGCCAACGGACAATTCACCACCAGCGTCTCTGCATCTGGGCTGACGATCGCAGATGACGTATCAGTGATGATCCTACCAGACTCAGCTGCGATTCTTAGCCCAGCAGCGGAAGAATTTGCTTTGCGAGAGCACATCAACTTTACCCCGCTTAGCATGACCACTCCAGCGAGCTGGCTAACAAGTGAACCTGACGATGTAGCATACTCACCAGATAAACAGCAAGGACCATTTCCTGTAGGTGCGGTGGTGGAAGCCTCCGGTATGTATACAGATTTAGGCCCAACTCACCAGCTTGCTAAATTTGTTATTTTTTCTGACTCTGATTTCGCTACTAACAAATATTTTGCAAGTATGGATAATTCTGATGTTTTCCTCAATTCGATCAACTGGCTGGCAGATGATTTTGAATTGATTTCTATAAGACCTAAACTTCTACCATACAGAGAATTGGTGGTGAACAGCAGGGAAAGAGACTTTATTAAATGGTCTAGTTGGACTCTACCTCCAACCTTCATGCTTTTCATGTCTTTTGTCGTATGGTGGCGAAGAAGATAAGAGAGTTCCAATTTGAATCTTAAAACTACTTCAGCCTTAATTGTATTGGCAGCTATAGCTGTCATTGTTTATTTATTTAACCCCTTCGCACAGGAAGAAGAAAAAAAGCCACCTAAACCATGGTTTTATCAGGTTTCTGTGGATGATATGACATCGATCCAAATTACTCACAAGGAAAAAAGTGAATCCTTCGTAAAAACTCCCTCAGACACTTGGGCATTTGATTGGGATGTCTTGATACCTCCCAACCACAATCGATGGGGAGGAATCGACTTTATTCTAGGAGGACCTCAAACGAAACGAGACCTAACAGAAACAACCACTTTAATCGAAGACCCAGCTCAATATGGGCTTGATAACCCTCATACCGTCGTCAATATTGGACTTACACTCAACAGGACTCTCGAATTCAGGCTTGGCGACAAAACCACGAATGGTTGGCATCATTACGGGCAAATAGTTGGATTCCCACAACTATTTCTAATAGCCGACACCTGGGGAGACGTTCTAGCTAGACTTGCAGTGGAACCGCCCTACCCTAAATGGTATATCGAAAGACCGACAGACCAAATAAGTGAAATAAATATTTTCCCTGAATCTGAGGATGTTAAAACAGATAAAGCTCAGCTTAGCTTCAAAAGAGAAAAAGACGGGACCTGGCGGGTCATAGATTACCTGGTGGGAAAAGAATCTCGTCTAGTCGATGAAGAAAAGTGGCAACAATTGTTACCCATAGTCAAAGGACCTGATGGCGTCGACGTTGCCGTTCACAAAGTCAGAGATCGCGATTATTCTCAGTGGGGTATTGGAGACAATTCAGCAGCAGTAGAAATTCGCTTCCAAAACACAACTGAACAAGGCACAAAATATACTGACGGGTCCTTGTTACTTATTGGTGATCTTGAACCCGGTGGGGAAGCTTATTATGGAAAATCAGCTGAAGAAGGCATAACTCAACCGGTGCTTTTGTTTCCTAAAATATGGGTGGAAACTTTACTGGGGATATACGACGATATCCCATATGCACAATAAGCCTATCTGACTCAGCTATTTTAATTTTTTAGATAAAGGCTCTTTTATCATGGATGCTGAAATTATCGCAGTAGGAACGGAACTACTAATGGGAGAGTTGGTGGATTCGAACTCCGCATTCCTAGCATCTGAATTCCCAAAGTTGGGAATATCTCTGAAGATAGCAGTTAAAATCGGAGATGATCTCGGAGATCTTGTTAATGGGTTGGAGAGCGCTCTTAAAAGGTCAGATGTAGTGATTACTACAGGTGGACTGGGGCCAACATCGGACGATTTAACTCGGGAGTCAATAGCCAGATATTTTAATGAAGATATGGAAGTTGATCCTGGGCTATTGAAAACCTTAGAGGAAAACTTTTCTCGACGCGGCACAAAAATGCCCAAAACAAATATAAAACAGGCCACTTTGATACCTTCAGCAATCTCGCTTCCTAATCCGCGCGGCACAGCCCCTGGCTGGTTCGTATCAAAGGCCTCCAAGATAGTGATCGCGATGCCAGGTCCTCCAATGGAGCTAAATCCAATGTGGAAAACCCATGTTGCTCCCAAATTGGCTTCTCTATCTGAAGGTGTTGCCATATCAACGAGAACCCTCAAAACTTTTGGCCGGTCAGAAGGAGAATTGGACGAACTATTGTCTGATCTTTTTGGACAGGAAAATCCATATTTAGGAATATATTCCAAACAAGATGGGATACACCTTAGAGCAATAGCGAAATCACCGATTTATTCAGAAGCAGACTCTCTAATAAACGAAATAGAAGCGCAAATAATAGAAAAAGTGGGTAACGATTTTATTTGGGGTACAGACGATGACACCCCTCCTGAAGTAGCGACAAATCTTCTTAGTACAAAGGGTTTGACTCTCTGTGTCACCGAATCATATACGGGAGGGACAGTTTGCAGCCTTCTCTCCGAATGTGAACTATATGAGAAAGTATTCCTGAAGGGGGCTATCAAAAGCCCCGGTAGTTTGCCCGTTGTGGACTATGTTGAACCTCAACCAACCTGTGACGAAACCTGCCAAGCTGATATACACCTAAATGTGTCTCCCCTACTCGTTAAAGAAAATGATGGTGGAAACAGTTTCGGTGATGTCAGCATAAAGATAGAAAGCCAAAACTACGCGACACAATTATCTGGCAGATACAGGATGAGAAACATCCGAATGCGGCAAAGAGCTTCAAATCATGCTTTGATAGAGCTAATCAAATTTATCAAAAGCAATTATTAATGAATATAAAATTTACTACTGGTCGGGGAGACAGGATTCGAACCTGCGACCCCGTGCACCCCATGCACGTGCGCTACCAAGCTGCGCCACTCCCCGACAGACCATGAAGAATAGCATGAGGATGTGAACGCATCAACAACTGGATTACCAATTTGTGGATTACTTTCTTGGCTATTGATAAACTAGGGAATAAAGGTAAACAGGAGCTCTGAGGAGAAGGGTAGAAATGACCACTGTTTCTGAAGTAACACTAAGCCCAAGAGAAATAAGAAACCTAATTAGAAGTGGGAAATTTGAACGCCCTACTGCAGGAGTGGCACCGGGACATGTGCAAGCAAACTTGGCCATTCTTCCGAAGGAACTCTCTTTCGATTTCCTCCTATTCTGCCAAAGAAATCCCAAGCCTTGCCCACTCATCGAAGTCTTGGAACCCGGACAAATCGAGGTATTTACTACAGCTCCTAAAAGCGACATACGTACTGACATACCCTTATACAGGGTGTACGAAAACGGAGAATTTACCTCAGAAATATCTGACCTCCAAGAAGTATGGAAAGAAGATTTTGTATCATTCTTGCTCGGATGCAGTTTTTCATTTGAATCAGCACTAATCACCAACGGAATAAAGTTACCGCACTTTGAAAACGGAACCAACGTTTCAATGTACATAACCAACATCCCTACCGTCCCAGCAGGACCATTCTCAGGCCCTATGGTAGTGTCAATGAGATCTATACCACAGGAAAAAGTCGTTAGAGCGGTCCAGGTTACTTCTCGTTTCCCGGGCGTACATGGGTCACCTATACACATTGGAGACCCCTTGGCAATCGGCATACATGACATATCAAAGCCAGATTTTGGAGAACCGACGACGATCAAAGAGGGAGAGGTCCCAGTCTTTTGGGCGTGCGGAGTAACGCCTCAATCGGTAGCAATGTCATCCAAACCACCAATAATGATCACACATGCTCCAGGACATATGTTTATCACTGACATGAAAGATGAAGATTATTCTGTCCTCTAGGTAAACAACATGACTC
Source organism: SAR202 cluster bacterium (assembly GCA_008373095.1). Taxonomy (GTDB): domain Bacteria; phylum Chloroflexota; class Dehalococcoidia; order Lucifugimonadales; family UBA826; genus UBA11996. The sequence goes on from RQOP01000039.1 coordinate 22,329, forward strand.
TAGAGGAACTTATATTAACTCAAGACAAAAGAGGAATATCTAAATTAAAGGATTCCTTACCTGAGAATTTTTGTTTTGACGCCGCTCAATTTGTTTTAGATAACCCAGGAAAAGTAGTTATAGTAACCGGATTTTATATCCTAAGCGCAGGAGCGGCAGAAACCGACGGTCCACCCGGGGCAATCGCAATTGGAAATGCTTTAGAGGAATTGGGTTACGAGGTCGTATATGTCACCGATTCACATTGCACAAAAATGATAGAAGCTATATCCACCGATAATGCAAAAGTCATAGAATTCCCCATAGCAAATCAATCACTAAGTGCCGAAACAGCTAACCGAATACTAAAAAAGGAAAACCCTGACCTTCTAATTTCCATCGAACGTTGCGCTCCAGCAGTTGACGGTCTTTACCGAAACATGCGGGATTTGGACATAACAGAACAAACCGCCAAAATAGACATCCTATTTGAAAAACACTCGGCAACGGTCGGTATTGGAGATGGTGGAAACGAAATTGGATTAGGTAATCTTTATGCTGAAGTTGATAAATCCAAAGAACTAGTGGGGTTTCCGGCAAAAACCAAAGTTTCAAAATTAATAATCAGCAGTGTTTCCAATTGGGGCGGGTACGGCCTTGTTGCGGCAATCTCAATGTTAAAGAATAAAAACCTGCTACCTTCAGTTGAAACCGATACAGCAAACATACAAAAAATTGTGTCAATGGGAGCTGTAGATGGGTTCAGTGGTCAAAACATCAATAAAGTCGACGGTTTCACCTTAGATGAAAACTCCGCGTTTTTAAACCAATTGCATAGCCTGATTACAGATAACTAAATCCTCTTCATAGGACCTTATGTAACACTGTTGCTTGCTTCAGCTACGTTACTTTGAGTCTGCCTGGGAGCCTGAGTGACGTTTAAAGCGTCCAGACCGCGTCTGACTTGACCTAGTTGGTTTGAAAGTTGTTCTTCAATGGAGGACAAAACTTCCATAGAATATCGGTCAGCGCCCTGTCGCAATTCAGCTGCCTGACTTTCAGCATCACTTATCAAAGCATATGCTCTTCGCTGAGCATCTTGTATGACAGTTTGCACTTCACCCTGGGCGCTTGTAACAAGTTCTTGAGCTTCTCCCGAAGCAGAAGCCACGATTTCTTCCCCTCTATTACTAGCAACTCGAAGAACCTCTGAATCAGATACTTTTTCCTGTTGCTCGGCCGAAGCTGCGGTAGATATTTGCGCAGCAGAATTTCTTGCTTCATCGACAATCCTAGAAGCTTCCATCTGTGCCTGACTAATTATGCTATCTTTCTGCGTAATGATAGTCTGAGCTTCCTGAACCCCCGACGGCATGTTGTTCTGCAATTCAGAAAGCAAAACTCCTAACCTGTCTGCATCAATCATTGTCTTGCCCCGAAAACCCGGAACTCGGGTACCACTTTTACTTACCTCAATTAGTTCGTTAACAAGTTGATTAAGATCCATATTAAACCCTCCCTGACTAATTACTCATCAAATCTATAAACGTTCTTTAAGTGCCGCAGCAATGTGCGGTGGCACTAAGTTATCTATGTTCGCACCGAGACGTGCAACCTCTTTTATCCTGCTGGAATAAATAAACTGATGTTCCAAAGCAGTCATCATACAGACTACATCAATGTCGGGAGCTAAGTTTCTCCACATCAACGCCATTTCAAATTCCTGCTCAAAATCAAAGCCAGCCCTTAGTCCTCTCAATATAACTTCAGCTCCGACTTCACGGGCGACAGTTGGAGCCAAACCGGTAAATTCCACAACTTCCACATTATCGATCCCCTTTAATGACTCCTGAAAGAGCTCGACTCTTTCCTCTGTATCAAACATAAGTACCTTAGGAGGTGCCTGATAAACTCCCACCACTACCTGATCAAAAAGACGAGATGCTCTCTTAGCTACATCAATATGTCCATTATGAGCAGGATCAAAACTACCTGGATAAAATGCTTTAGCCACTTACAACCTCATATATTGTTACTTTTGAATCACCATATCTCTTATTATTGATTCTACTTATCCTTTTGTAAGAATCCTCTAAATCAAAGTTAAATCTATGCTCCGCCACTACTGTTCCTTGTTCTCTAAGCAATCCAGGTTTAGAGACTTCATCCATCACAACATGCCATTCGTCCAATTCAAATGGAGGATCCAAAAACACCAAGTCGTATCCTCCTTCTGAATACTTAAGAAACTTGTAAGCTTCCGATTGGTACACGTTTACATTGGTGTCCACATCCATAGTTTTCAAATTATTTGATATCAACCTACAATTGCGGAAACTTTTCTCGACGAAATCACATTGCATTGCACCGCGACTTATTGCTTCAATACCCAATGCCCCTGTACAAGCATATAAATCCAAAACTTTACTGTCTTTTATAGAAGTTCCCAGCATTGAGAAGATTGCCAACTTTACTCTTTGAGTGGTTGGGCGCACTCCTTTAGCTCTGGCTGGAGAACCTATAGACCTTCCTTTAAGGTAACCTCCTGATATCTTTATCAACTACATAGATCCTTCAGACATCTAAGATTAATCCAACATACCGCATAACTGGATAGTAACAATTCGTAAATAGTTCGCAAAGCAAAATTTATGCTTTTTTAACAGCAATATTTTCGAATTTGCAATTTCCTCAAAAAATCTGGCAAATTTACGTTTTACATGAAGTTTTAGCGCAGTTAGAATTAAGTTCCAGTTCAAAACATTCAGGCCAGAGGGGTCGAAATTGTCGCAACAAAACGAACAAGAATTCATAAAAGTGCGAGTCGAAAAAACTGCGTCACTGAGGCAAAAAGGTATCGACCCATACCCTACCAATTACAAAAGGACTCACACAAGCCAACAAGCTGAAAAAGCATTCGAAGCAGCTGAGAAAGAGGATGATGAATTCAACGAAACCATAAAAGTAGCCGGTAGAATAATGGGCCGCAGAGGAATGGGAAAAGCCTCTTTCATCGACTTGTCTGATGCCGATGGTCGAATACAAGTTATGATGCGAAGTAATGTCCTAAATGAAGATTATGAAATATTGGATGATCTGGACATAGGTGACTGGATCGGGGCCGAAGGAACTTTATTTCGTACAAGAACTGGACAAATCACATTACAAGTAGCAACTTTCTCAATTCTATGCAAGTCACTTAGGCCTCTTCCCGAAAAATGGCATGGTTTGACAGATGTAGAAACGAGATTTCGCCAACGGTATCTAGATTTGATTTCCAATGCAGATGCAATTAAAACCGCTAAAGACCGTAGTCTTCTGGTTAGTACGATAAGACAATTCATGAGTGAAAAAGGCTTTATAGAAGTTGAAACCCCTATGTTGGTACCCATAGCTGCCGGTGGAATGGCACACCCGTTCACTACCCACCATAACGCTTTAAACAGAGATCTTTTCCTTAGGATTGCAACAGAGCTTCATTTAAAACGTTTAATCGTGGGAGGAATTGAAAAGGTATTTGAAATTGGCCGCGTTTTCAGGAATGAAGGTGTAGATCTACAGCACAATCCTGAATTCACAACCATGGAAAGCTACGAGGCATTTTCTGACTATAACGACGTTATGGATATGGTAGAACAACTAGTTTCTACGGCTGCTACGACTCTGAATGGGTCTGAAACCGTAAAGTACGGAGAAGAAGAATTGCAATTTTCTCCGCCTTGGCCTCGTATTGATCTACGAGAAAAAATAATCGAAGTCAGTGGGATAGACTTTTTTGAACATCCTGAACTCGAATCTTTAAAAACGGCTATGAAGGAAGCTGGTATAGACGTGAGTCAACAGGTTAGTTGGAGCGGTCTCCTCGACAAATTAATCTCCGACAAGGTTGAGCCCACGCTGGTTCAGCCGTGCTTCTTAGTAAATTACCCGGTAGCCATGTCACCTTTAGCAAAAAAATCTCCTACCGATGACAGAATTGCAGAAAGATTTGAAGGGTTCGTATGCGGGATGGAAATATGCAATGCCTTTACAGAACTGAACGATCCAATGGACCAAAGAGCGCGATTCGAAGAACAAGAAATGCTTAGGCAAGAGTTTCAAAATGAGGAAATGGACCGACTCGATGAAGATTTTCTTGTCGCTATTGAACATGGAATGCCACCTACTGGGGGGCTTGGAATCGGAATAGACCGACTTGCCATGCTACTTACCAACAACTCATCGATTAGGGAAGTGATTTTGTTCCCTCAACTGAGAAGTGACCGTACTGAAGGTTAAATGAAAAAATGTCTGACCACACAGCTGACTTAATAGTAATAAATGCGAACATACATACTGTTAATCCCAACGCTCCGCATGCACAAAGTTTTGCCGTAAAAAACGGTAAATTTGTGGCAGTGGGTACAAATTCAGATACCCAAATGTTGAGTAGCGCAAATACCAAAATTTTAGATTTAAAAGGGTATACGGTTGTACCAGGCTTCATAGACGCCCACATACATGTTCTAAGTAGCGGGTCCCGCCATGTTATGGCAGCTGATTGTGATTTGCGTAGTATTTCGGATGTTCAAGAGGCACTTAAAAGAAGGTCCATAAAAACCAAACCTGGACAATGGGTACAGGGATTTAAATATGATGACACCAAAACTGAAGAAAATAGATTCTTAACCACTTCAGACTTGGACAAAGTTAGTACCGAACTGCCTATATTTGTGTCTCACCGAGCTGGTCACGTCTACTATGTCAACAGTAAAGCTCTAGCTTTGGCAGGTTATACGGACAATTCAACAGATCCCCACGGAGGTAAATTAGGTAGAGACCCAAACACAGGAAAACTGAATGGAGTAATTTATGAAAGAGCAGTTGAGGCATTCAAAGAATTACTACCTGAAATTGAACCTGAAGACAGGCGTCGCGGACTTAAATTAATTAATGGCATGCTTAGCGAAGTTGGGCTAACTAGTGTTCATGATGCCAGCGTTTCCAATGATGAATTTGTAACTTACCAAGAGGGTCTGGAAAACGGAGACTTGGATCTACGAGTTTACATGCTCATGGCAAAAGCCCACTTTCCTGCTCTTAGAGATGCTGGGATACGAACCGGTTTTGGAAACGAGCATTTGAAAGTTGGTGGAATTAAAATGGTTTCTGATGGAGCCATCGCTGCTAGAACTGCCTTTTTGTCGGAGCCGTACATAGGTTCGGATCATGATGATTGTGGCATCCAAGCCATGAGTCCGGAAGAGATAAATGAATCTGTTAGGGAAATGCATGCCGAAGGTTTTCAAGTATGCATTCATGCTAATGGTGATCTGGCAATATCGATGGTATTAGATGGATATGAGGCTGCTTTAAAGGAATTTCCGAGATCTGACCCAAGACATCGTATAGAGCATTGCACACTTGTTAATCCAGAAATTTTGACAAGAATGAACAAGACTGGAACTATAGCCACTCCCTTCTGCACCTACGTCTATTATCACGGCGAGAAAATGCAATATTACGGTGACGAAAGGTTAGAGTGGATGTTCGCTCAGAAATCCTTTATGGAATACGGCGTAATGTCTACAGGAGCGACAGATTATCCCCCTGGACCATATGAACCGCTGCTAGGAATTCAAAGCTGCGTTACTAGAACTGATATAAATGGAACTCTATGGGGACCAAGTCAAAAAATATCACCTGAGGATGCTTTGAGAATTTATACACAAAACGGGGCTTACGCGTCCTTTGAAGAATCTGCTAAAGGTTCAATTGAACCCGGCAAATTGGCCGATTTTGTTGTGCTTGAAGAAGACATACTTGATGTCGACCCGTTCTCCATAAAAGATATCAAAGTTTTAAAAACCGTAGTTGGAGGAAAATCCAGTTACGAAATTTAGTCTAACTTCCTGACCGATATCGTCACCTGCTCTCCTTCTAGTTCATGATCTTCCGAGTATGTGTCACCTTGACCTCTTTCGAATGTGACTTCGTCAGCCAAAGTCTCCTGAAGCACATATTCACGGAATTGATCAACTATACGAGATATTTCCACAGAACCATTTACCCACAATTCTATATGGTCGGATATATCTAAGCCTGCTGACCTCCTAACATTTTGAATGCTGTGAACCAGCTCCCGAGCAAAGCCCTCATCTCTGAGTGAATCTGATATTTCTGTAGATATACCAACTGCATACCCTCCATCAGTGGAGGTAGAATAGCCTTCCAATTCATCAGCATTTACCAATATATCTTCAGGGTCTAATTCAAAGCCAGCAACATCTACCGTATTATTCGAATCGATCGCTATTCTTATGCTATCCACATCAGCCTGACTGAGAGCCTCTCTAATATCAGTCACTTGTTTCCCGTATTTTGGGCCCAATACAGGCAAATTTGGTTGCAATCTAAAACTTACTATCTCAGAGGCATCATCAACCGGTTTTATCTCCTTGACATTCAATTCATCCAATATCTGATCTTTTACGGTACCTAGCATCTCCAGCTCTCTGGAATTTCTAGTCTTTACAAACAGTTCCTGTAAAGGCTGTCTCACTTTTATCCCTGCTTTGCTTCTTGCTGACCTTCCCATACTGGATATCCGCATCGCCAACCTAACTCTCTCTGTTAGATCTTGATCAATCAATGCCTCGTCACTGACAGGATAATCTTCCAAGTGAACACTTTCCCGGCCTAAAGAAAATTGAGAAGCCAAATTCTGGTACATTTTTTCTGTGATAAACGGGATAACAGGTGCCATCAATTTAATTAATGTAATCAGAACCTCATGTAATGTTGTGTATGCAGACAATTTGTCAATATCTGCATCTCCAACAGCGCCTGTAAGCAATCCTGACTTCCAAAATCTTCTTCTACTTCTTCTCACATACCAGTTGGAAAGATATTCAATAAACTCCTCCACTTCCCTAGTAACTCGTTCTGGCTGAAAGTTTTCAAGATTATCAGTCACCGTTTTCACCAGGAGGTTAAGCTCACTAAGAATCCATTTATCCAATTCGGTTCTATCATGTACAGGTGGAGATGTGGCGTCAGGATCAAATTTATCAATATTGGCGTATGTCACGAAAAATGAGTAAACATTCCATAGAGGGATCAAAAATTGTCTCCGTACATCATCTGCAGTGCCGAAACCAAAATTCAAATTTGATGCAGGGTTCTGGCTTGCAAATTGCCAGCGCATTGCATCGACTCCCATTTTTTCTGCGGCATCTTCGAACCATATAGCATTACCCTTACTTTTATGCATTTCTTCGCCATTTTCATCTCGCATTAGGGCATAACTGAAAATATTCTTACAGGGCTCTGAATCAGCTAGCACTGTACTCATTGTTAGCAAGGAATAGAACCAATTTCTGTATTGACCAGGAAAGCTCTCAGAAATCCAATCAGCTGGGAACCAATCTTTCCAGTAATTTTTGTCATGTCGGTAATCTAGGGTCGAAAAAGAAACGATACCGGCATCTAACCAAGGATTCCCCACATCTGAAACACGACTCAATTTTTCCCCACAATGAGAGCAGTTAATCTTTACAGAATCTATCCACGGTTTATGAGGTGAGTTCCCTTCAAATTCATCCCATCCTTCAACAGCCCTTTCTTCAAGCTCTTTCTCACTTCCAATTACATCAAAATTGCCGCATGAACACTTATAGATTGGAAGTGCCAAACCATAGTACCTTTTCTTAGAAATCATCCAATCGTCCATATTTCTAAGCCAATCCAGCTCGCGTTTCATTCCGAATTCCGGAACCCAGCGAATATTTTGAGTAACCCGAGATAAAGGCTCTCTTAGAGGGTCCATTTTAATGAACCATTCATCCACAAGTCTAAAAACCAACTCTGAACCACATCTCCAACAATGAGGGTATCTATGTTTATAACGTTCTAATCGATAAAACTTACTTTTGTCTTTTAAATTCTCATAAATTTTGTCATTGACGTCATACACGTTTAATCCAGTCAACCAACCGAATCCTTCTACAAAGTCCCCTAGATCATCCAAGGGAGCTATCGTAGGGATACCTTCACTTTTCCCTAATGCAAAGTCCTCCTTCCCAGCGCCTGGAGCTATATGGACAATTCCAGTACCTTCTGTTTCAGATACTTCATCCCATGCTACAACTCTATGTTCCACCCCCGCTTGAGCAGGCAATTCATCAAATGGCCCTTCATAATTCAGTCCCACCAATTCAGAGCCTTTGAGTTCTGAAACCACCTCATGGTCTCCTGCGAGTGATGAAATACGAGATTTAGCCAGATACAAATAGCCATGATCCTGACTGACCTTCACATAATCCATGTCTTTGTTTACAGCAGCAGCGCAGTTGGAAGAAAGAGTCCAAGGAGTAGTCGTCCATATTAGAAGAGAATCTTCAGTGGTCTCCAAGTTTGAATCAAGTATCGGAAATTTAACAAATAAGCCCGGATGTTCTATCTCTACATACCCTTCCGTAACAATTTCATGTTCAGACAGGCCAGTACTACATCGAGGACACCACGGCATAACATCAGTGCCTTCATACAATAAACCTCGGTCATGACAGGTTTTCAGGAAGTGCCAAATGGTGTAATTGTTCTCATCTGACATCGTATGGTAGGAATTGTCCCAGTGCATCCAATAGGCCAATTGTTTTGATTGCTCTGATATGACGTCGGCAAATCTCTGAACCCGTTCTTTACACAAGGTGACAAATTTATCTATTCCGTATCCCTCAATATCAGTTTTGGAAGTAAACCCTAATTCCTTTTCCACCTCCACTTCTATCCATAAACCTTGCCCATCAAAACCATTTTGATATCTTTGCCTATACCCTTGCATAGTCCTAAATCGACTGAAAAGATCCTTGTAACTCCTACCCCAAGCATGATGAACCCCCATAGGGTTGTTAGCAGTTATAGGACCATCTATGAAGGAATATCGTTTATCCGAGTTCTCATTTTTTGCCATGTATTTATCTGGTATTTTATTTTCATTCCACCATTGCAAAATACCAGTTTCCATCTCAGGAAAATCCATTTTTGAATTTACTTCTTCAAACATATTTACTCCCAAAAATATAAGGCCCGCCCCAGTAAAGGGACGGGCCTTAAAATAGTCCGCGGTACCACCCTAATTCCCTGCGTAATACAAGGCTCTCAGTGAAAAGCACCGATAACGTAGTGCAAATCCGTCATTTCCTAATCACTTACAAAGTTTTCAGAATAAGACTCCGGAGTGATATTCGAGCTAGTAGCAAGTACCCTGTCTCAGCAATTAAGGGCTCTCTGAACCGCAATCTAGTCTCTACTCGTCTCCATCTTAGTCATTTATTTAACTGCATCAAGAGTAGAAAAGAGGATGCCACATGTCAAGATTGTCATTGAACTTTCTTCCTTCCTGTTTTCTCTTCATATAGTTTCCATGTGTTCTCATTGAAAGGATAGTATTTACCTGGTGAACAATTTTCAATCTCCAATTGAGCTTTAATCACTTCCTCTACTTTTTCCCTCTCGTGAGCGATCCTAATTACTTCATCGACCTCAGATCTAGGTACAACGACCACACCATCATCATCTCCTACTACAGCATCGCCAGGGCGAACCAAAACTCTGCCACACTGAATTGCATCGTTAACCTGCCAAGGCCAAAAATCTGCTGGCCCTTGTTTTGCAGTTGTGCTAGCTGAATAAACAGGAAACCCATACTCTTTTAAAGCCACACTATCCCTAACTCCTCCATCTGTGACCAGACCCCCGACTTGGAGCTGCATTAGTCGCATGAATTTGATATCTCCACCGATTGAGCTGTACTCCCAGCCCATTGCATCTATAACCAATACTTCGCTGGGACCACAAAGCTCTATAGCCAAATATTCTGCTGATTTTTCTTTTTTGGGTTTATCCTCAGCTATGTCTGGCCTATGGGGAACAAATCTGAGAGTCACAGCTCTTCCGGCCATGGACTGACCGAGTTGCAGGGGCTTAGCCCCTTCCACATAACCCGAGGGCCAGCCTTTGACCCAGAGCCCATCAATTAACGTTTGAGTGGGTATATTTTTCAAAACTTCCAATGTTTCATCTGAAATCGGCTTTATTTGTGTCATTTCATTCCTCTCACCAAAATTGAATTACTATCCACTATCTAAGCATATAATTAGTAAAAGTATCTACTTCCCAGATTCAATCTGATGGAGAATTATGAAAATGGAACCCACAAATACCGACATACTAATAATCGGCGGCGGTGTAAATGGCACCAGTATAGCCATGGCCCTGGCGGGAAGAAATATGGGCAAAATAACCTTGATTGAAAAAGGTGGTCTAGCAACAGGAGCAACTGGAAGATCTGGTGCGATGGTGCGAGAACACTATTTGAATGTTGAGCTTGTCAGAATGGCTTCTGATGCCAAAAAATTCTTCGAAGAATGGCCTAAAGAAATGGGATACGACCTGAAGTTTCAAACTACTGGACGCATATTGCTTTTCAATGAATCTGATGCAGGAGCAGCTATTGCAAATGGTGAAATGAACCGGACAGAGGGTGTAAATATAGAAACTCTAAACCCGAACACAACGAAGGAGATTATCCCGTTAGCAAACTTAGATGACGTTAAAGTGTCCCTATATGAACCAGAGGCAGGATACGCTGACCCTGTTGCCACCACCTATGCATTTGCCAAGGAAGCCCAAAAAAATGGTGTCGAATTATTAACCAGAACACCAGTCAAAAATATACTTGTGGAAGGTGGCAGAGTTACAGGAGTAGAAACTGTTAATGGGAAAATAAACGCCGAAATTATTATTAACGTCACCGGCCCTTGGGCTAATACTTTAATTGGCCAAAATGATGTACCGCTGCCAATTACCCCAATTAGGGTACAAATGGTTCATCTAAGACGTCCTCCAAAACTTGAAAAGCTGGAGCACATAATTATTGACCACACCTGTGGAGCATATTACAGAACAGATGGTACACCTAACACTCTCGTCGGAGGAGAGGCTCCAGAAGACATGTCAGAAATAGTTAATCCTGACACATTTAGCCTCAACGCCGATCACGATTTTATTACCAGATTTTGGAACAGGGCCATAAATAGGTTCCCTGATTTTGCTGATGCCATATGCAGAGGCGGCTACGGATCGCTATATGATATGACCCCAGATGGAAATCCCATCCTAGATGAATCTCCCAACATTGCTGGACTTTACAACGTTGCTGGGTTTAGCGGACATGGTTTTAAATTATCTCCTATAACGGGTGAAATGGTAGCTGATTTAGTCACAGGACAATCAAAAAGCCCGCACGACCACAACTTCTTTAGATCTTCCAGATTTGTGGAGAACTCACTTATAACCCCAGCACGACCATACTCTGGAAGAGCGCATCAATGAGTTTTGTTATAGACAGCCAATCGCACCATAGCTATAATTTTCTGCCACGGTGGTTGTAGTTGGGGACACTTTATCAGGCCGAGGTGGTGGAATTGGTAGACACGCAGCGTTGAGGGCGCTGTGGCCGAATAGGCTGTAGGAGTTCGAGTCTCCTCCTCGGCACCACTGAAGTATTTATAAGGCGACGTAGCCAAGCGGTCTAAGGCGGGGGTTTGCAAAACCTCTATTCGGCGGTTCGAATCCGCCCGTCGCCTCCACAATACACAAAGTGATATAACTGTCACCATCAACGTCAAGCACACAAATAGATAATTGGACCTTCCCATGCCACTATCGAAAAGATCTGAATTAGTTTTACTGGGAACTGGAGGAGGTCCTAGAATATGGGCAGCACGTTCTCAGCCTGCGAGTGCCCTAATTGTTGATGGAGCTGTCTATATTGTCGATGCCGGAGACGGTGTCACAAGTCAGTTGGCAAAATCAGGAATAGATACTAATGCCATCAAAGCAATATTCATAACCCATAATCATTCAGACCACGTTGCCGATTATGGGACCTTACTTTTACGCACCTGGCAAAGTGGACATCCGGGACCTATTAAATGTTTCGGGCCTCCCCCTCTCAAAAATATGACTAACTCATACATAAACTATATGGACTGGGATATCAGTCTGCGAATCCAACATGAGGCTCGACCTGATTTTAAATCTATGCTGAATGTAATTGAGATAGGAGCTACTCCATCCATTCACCAGGATTCAAACGTAAAAGTTGATTGCTTAAAAGTACCTCACGGAGAAGCTGATCCATCTTACGCATATCGTTTTCAAATTGACGATAAGATAATAGTTTTTTCTGGAGACACCTCAAAAAGTGAAGGTTTAATAGATTTTGCATCACACGCAGACATACTTGTCCATGAAGTTCTAAATCTTGACGGTGTAGATGCAATTATTGAAAAAACTTACCCTGGCAATGATTCATTTAGGCAACACATAATCCAAGGGCATACCACGATGTCAGAAGTGGGTGAGGTTGCAAGCAAAGCCAAGGTAAAAACTTTGGTGTTAAACCATTTTGTCCCAACTGGATCGCCTGTTTTGGACAAACCGGATATATGGCTAAACGGGGTTAAAGAAACTTTTAAAGGACCAATAATCGTTGGAACTGATTTACAAAAGATACTTTTGTGACCCAACTATCTAAAAAATTTATCCGGTAGAAAAAACAGGCTTAACATGTTTAGCCAAGAGATTCATCGTCCGAAATACAACCTTTTGATCCATTTCTCCTGTGTTAATTTTCATCATGAGGTTTTTTACACCAATTTTGTCCAATTCTGAAATCTGTTCTATTACATCTGTTGGTGTGCCAACTATGAATGTATTATCAAAATCTTCTTTGGATATTTCTTTTGGTTTGGATAGCCCTTTTGAGCTATTCCCGGGATTATATTTATCTCTTGCGGCCTTGAAAAATGTCTGTTCTCGATCATAGCCTTCAAAGGCTATCTCCTCAGCTTCAGAAGCGCTTTCAGCCACTACAATGTTTTTATTAACCCACACTTGGTCAAGGATCATTGCAATTTCTTTTTCATTAATTTCGGCTGATTCCAAAGCATTTGTAAATACTTCAAGTCTATCTTTTATTGAATTATTTTCTTGTGCTGCTATTAAAACAGGGCGTCCCTTTATGCCCATTTCAATTGTGGACTCTCTGCTTATGCAAGCTCGTAATAAAGGTGGATGTGGTTTCTGAAACGGCAAGGGCCTCAATTCAGGAAAGGTGACGTCCCAATATTTACCTTTATGCGCCACAGGTTTCCCAGTCCATGCCTTCAAAATGATATCTTCCGATTCAGAAATACTGTCGGCAGCCTCAGACATCGGAACTCCAAACCCAATATATTCATATTCATTAAAAGCAGATCCTTTGCCAGTACCTAACATCATTCTCCCTTTACTCAGATGGTCCAGTAATGACACCTGTGCTGCCAGGCGGACAGGATGATGCAAAGCCATTTCTACCACGGCAAACCCTATCCTCACGTGTTTTGTTCGCTGTGCTATCGCCGCAGCAAATACCACGGGGTCGGCATATGCAGTGGCTCCGTCAAAGTGGTGTTCAGACAACCAAATGGCATCGAAGCCCAATGACTCCCACTTTTCAATTTCAATTAGAGTATCGTCTATGACATTTCCATCATTTTTAGAATTTTGTGAAATGGGAAAAACCCAAGAACCAAATCGCATGAACTAAACACCTCAGATAATTATTTCAATACTATGAAAATACAGCCTAAAGAATATTTCTTCAACAAAAAAGCTCTAAGCCAATAACTATAATATGCGAATGAAATTTTATTATGGCTGGTACATAGTTATTGGCTCAGCCCTATGTCAATTCGTATGCATGGCTACCAGCCAAGTAACTGTTGGGGTCTTAATGACACCAGTTATAGAGGAACTAGGCTGGAAAGTTTGGCAATTTACATTTGGATTATCCGTGTCTTTGCTTGGCGGAGCTATTTCAAGCGTTATTGTCGGAAAAATTATTGATTCTCGGGGGCCCAAGATTTTGGTTTTATTGGGCGCATTAACCAGTACTTTATGTTTTGTAGCTCTGGGCACTCAATCAAATATATTTGCTTTTATCACTCTTTATTCAATAGGCGGCTTGATAGGCTGGAGTCTATTTGGACCAATGGTAGTAAACGTAACTTTAAGCAAATGGTTCATTGAGAAACGAGGATGGACAATATCCTTGGGTTCTATGGGAAGCTCATCAGCATTTGTGATCACGCCTTTTTTATTTACGTTAATAGTTGATAGTTGGGGTTGGAGAAACGGATATTTTTTACTGGCATTTTTGGTGGCCGTTATAGTGATTCCAACATCTCTCTTGATGCGTAGACAACCAGAAGATTACGGGCTGATACCTGATGGGAAAAATAAAGAGTGTCAGACAAAGAAATACCATGAAACCGTTCCCGAAATAAATTTAACTCGGGAACAAGCACTTAGGACTTATCCATTTTGGGCAATAACGATAGGATTCGCCTTAATTACAGGTGGCCTAATGGGGATTTTTGTGCATGGCCTACCATTCGCCGAGGAGTCTGGATTTTCCAGAAAAATTGGAGCTACAGCTCTTTCAATAAACGGTATTGGAAATCTGTGTGCGAAACCTGTCTGGGGATATTTCTTGCAAAGAATCAACACCCTCAAAATAGTTTTAGCCGCCTATTCTCTGACTTCTATAGCTGTGATGCTGATTCTTCTATCGGGGCAAGAGAATAATGGGGTGCTGTTGCTAATAGCATTTCTACTATTTGGTATCGGATTCAGCGCCACCGTGCCACTTAATGAATTCATAACCGCTGAATATTTTGGAAGAGCTCATCTTGGCGCTATAAGAGGGGCCAGCTATCCGTTAACGACGATCGGAACCTTAATCGGACCCATTCTAACGGGATATTGGTTCGACGTCTCAGCAACATACGTCCCTGCATTTCTGTCCATAATCGTTGTATTTATCGTTGCCATGGGGATAACTTATTCAGCAAGAAAACCAGAAAAAATAATTAGTACGTAGAAAAACGCCCCTGAGAAGAAGGCACCGCGTATCTTTCAACCTCTTCATGTATCAATTCAGTACCTATCCCAGGTCTATTTGACGGCCAAAAACAACCATCGTGGTAATCCATTGTGTGGGTGACAATCTTCGAAAAGGAATCAAACCAATCATGTATACATTCTTGTCTGTATAAATTTGGGGTTGCCATGCAAACTTGAAAAGTTGCAGCTATTGCAATTGGACCCAAGGCGTCATGGGGGGTAAAAGGGACGTAATAAGATTCTGCCAGCGATGCTATTCTCCTAAGTTCACTTATACCACCTGTCCAAGCTATATCAGGCATGACAAAATCGGCTAGCCTATCTTGCAGCACTGGTACAAAATCATATCTGGTAAAAAGTGATTCTCCTACGCTAATGGAGACGTTTGAATTCTCCCTAAACTCCTTCAGAGCATCGTAGCTCTCAGGTGGAACCGGTTCCTCAAACCATATTAATTTCATGCTTTCAAGTTCCCTTGCAGCAGCAATAGAACTGGCAACATCAAACCGTGCATGGGCGTCAACCATTATTTCAAAATCCCAGCCAACTTCCGAACGTAAAGCCCCTACCCACTCAACGGCGTAATTGATAGCTTTCGGGGTTAATTTTTCTACCAATGAGGCTGACCTAAAAGGTCCGGTTTCATTAACCATCGATAAAAAGGGATCGGTTTTTATCGCCTGATGGCTTTGCTGTTTGGTTTCTTTAGCCATTGTCACCATTTGTTCGATTGTAAATCCCTGCCTTGCGTCTTGCACATGGGTATAAATTGGAACATTGTTTCTTACAGGGCCGCCCAATAATTGATAGACCGGAACCCCCAAAGACTTCCCTTTGATATCCCAAAGAGCTATGTCAATGCCACTAATAACAGCTGATATTGGACCTCTTCCCCCAATTCTCAAATGCCTTCTGTATATAAGTTGCCAAATCTCTTCTATATTTTGGGGATCCTGACCAATTAGCCAAGGTTTGACTGATTCAATACCTTGTTCAATCAATGTATTGTTACCGTACCAAGAGCATTCCCCTAAACCAGTTATTCCTTCATCTGTATGCACTTCAACAAACAGCCAAGGAAGATTTTCTATAGGCATAGTTATATAAGTCTTCACATCTGTTATTTTCATTAATCACCGCTCACTTAAACATGTATCGGAATTTTAAAAAATCAGCAACATATCTAGTCACTTGGATCACTTTCATCCTGTTTCAAAATATAATTTCTGATCATAGCTTCAATTTCTCGCCTCGTGTACAAGTCGTCGGGTCCTATGGCAAGAAAATTCAATATCTCTCCGTAGGAGTAGTTTGCCCACCACCTATTTAAATTCACCATGGGAATAACCTTCTCCTAACAACCTGAAAATAACTAGGACCGAGACTGAGCCAGTCCGCAAACAGTTGAAGTCCCTACCCTACCGCGTCTGTCATACAAGGACATAGTCCCGACAGACACCCCATTGTCGGCTCCATGGTAAGAAGTCTCCGTGCCAATCCAACTTCCTACAGGGGTTCTTTGGAGATACAAAGTTATATCTGCATTTATATAATTCAGACCTCTCGTGCCAGAATTAGTGAATGGGTTAGCAAAATCTGCGACTTGAGCTACTCTCACTAATTGGCTTGGGGGTATACCGGAAATTAGGCTATATGTTTCCCTAATCCAAGCCTGTCTCACACCTAATTTCCTATGCTGTGGTCCATTCTCATCATAGGGTTTCCCTTCATCATCTTGAACATTAACAGTCTGCCATATTGGTAAAGACGCTGTACTATCTGGACCTTTCTGAGCGGCTTCTAGAGCAGGCATGTCTTCCAACGGAGGGTCTATTTCCCAATCAGGCGGAGACCAAATTTCCCCATCAGGATTCGCACTTTTCTTCAGCATCACAACACTCCCTCGAGCAATGTCAACGACACCCCTCCCCTCAAGCTCTGATGCAATATTTACATCTATTACTTTTATTCTTCTCCCAGACCTCACAATTTGGCTGGTGACAATCAAAGGAGACATAGGGGGAGGCCTAAAAAGATCAACTGTAATT
Organism: SAR202 cluster bacterium; assembly: GCA_008373095.1. Lineage (GTDB taxonomy): Bacteria > Chloroflexota > Dehalococcoidia > Lucifugimonadales > UBA826 > UBA11996. The sequence continues at coordinate 39,350 of RQOP01000039.1, forward strand.
CTGGATGCCTGGAAAACACCAGATTCATTTTCAGACAGACAATTTTCCTCAACTTCAAAAGCTACCAGCCCGGACAAAACCCGTCCATGTAGTGTTTTAGGATCCCATGGTCCTCGAGCAAAAGGTGTCGGATGATATATGTTTTTCCTAGTTTCATCTACATTGAAAAAAGCTTCCTTCATAAGACTATGATACCGCCCATATTTCTTTAATTTTGTCCAAGGCTTCTTGTGGCAGAGAACCTTTATTAGCATAATCCACAGCTTGCTTTAATTGGTCAAAATTTGATAAACCAATCAAGGCTGTATCGAGATTATCGTTGCTAATAGCGAACCTCACAGAAGCTTCCACAAGATTATTCACAAATCCCTCTTTGACTAGGACTTCAAAAACCGGAGTTCTGCTGACATCTTCTCGAAAGGTTGATGAGGTTGCGATCGGAGCTACATTTTGCTGCGCAATTGGATGCCTATCCAAGCTTCCTGAAAGGGCTCCTCCAGCCAATATTCTTATTCCCACAGTCCCTATTCCATCTTCCGACGCCAATGTCATTAATTCTTCATAATTCTGGTACGGAAAAGTTTTGGGCAAACCATATCCAGAAGTTGGATTTAGCATGTTGTAACAGGTGTGTATACCGCTCGGAGAATAGCGCCGTAAAGCTTCCTTTACAGAATCTGTCTGGCCAAGCCCGTTAAATCCCCAGTACTGCAATTTCCCAGAAGCAACAGCACTTTCAAATACTTGTACTATTGAACTTAAATCCTCCACCGAAAGGGTCCCAGAGGATACGTTGCGCTCGGCCCCAATAGTATTGTGAGTGTAAACAATATCGATGGTATCTATACCGAGTCTTTTCAAACTATTGTCAATTTGATTTTCAATGGTCCTAGAAATATCCTTAAATTCATCCCCTGCAATTCGCACCTTAGTTCCAATAATAAGATCAGTCTTATCTAATTCCCTGAGAACAGCACCAGTATGAATCTCGCTCAGACCGTCACCATACATACGTGCTGTATCGAAATAATTGATACCGGAGTCAATGGCATACTCCACCGCATCGATCATTTCTTTATGATCCCCTAAAACCATCAAACCGCCGACTGCCCCACATCCAAATCCTAACTCAGAGACTTTCAATTCTGTAGCACCGAATCTATTAATTCTCATTCCATACTTTCCCTATATTTTATAACTTAGCCCCCAATGGCCTTTCACTTTGCAATTTGGAGAAATTTACATTAAATGGATATGACTCATGCTTATCTAATGCATAATCATCCCGCCATCAATATTGAAAGCTTGACCAGTAATGTTTCTAGATCCAGGACCAGCCAAAAATACAGCCAATGCAGCCACATCTTCCGCATCATTCGGTCTGCCCAGCGGAATCTCTTCTGTCATCATAGCTTTAACCTCATCCGAGCTAGCACCGACTTCAGTGGATCTTAAAGAGAGAATATTGGCTAGCATATCGGTTTGCACTATGCCGGGACAGATTGCATTAACATTAACGTCGTGCTCGGCCATAACAGCTGCGGCGCTATGAGTCATCGCAATTACTGCACCCTTACTAGCAGCGTACGCAGCGTTGGAAGCTCTTCTATAACCCTTTCCCGCAATGGAAGCGGTATTTATTATTCTTCCTCCATTTCCTTGCTTTACCATTTGATTAGCAATTTTCTGCATGCAAAAGAAAGCCCCTTTTGCATTAACGCGATTTATTTGATCCCAATGATCTTCTTCTATATCAAAAAAACTTATGTGCCGAGTCAAACCGGCGTTATTAAATAATATGTCTATAGAGCCAAGTTCCGACACTGACTTCTCAACCATACTTTCGATTTGAGAAATATCACCGATATCCAAGGAAATCGAAATTGCAGTTACTCCTAACGCTGCTAACTCCTCTGAGGTATCCTTCCCTGTTTGAGGATCTATATCAGCTATCACTATGTCAGCGCCACCTTCAGCAAATTTCATCGCCGCTGCTTTCCCTATTCCTCTACCTCCTCCCGTTATCAAAGCTACTTTACCTTTAAAATCCATAAAATCCCTCTTTATTTAAAATCTTGTATAACCACCATCAATCACAAATTCTTCCCCAGTTTGATACCCAGAAGCATCACTTGCCAGATATACTGCTATACCAGCAAAATCTTCAGGAGTTCCCCATCTTCGCACAGGCACCCTTTTCATAACCCTATCTTCAAATCTTTCATCCCCAACCCGAGCAGAAGTCATAGCCGTTTCAATCCAACCGGGAATAATGGAATTTGCAGTAATCCCATAGCGGGCCATCTCGACCGACAGTCCTCTTATCATCGCCAACATAGCTCCTTTTGTGGATGCATAAGCCTCATTTCGTGCGGCACCGTGAATAGCAGATGTGCTAGAAGTCCCGACGAGCCTTCCCCCCTCCCCTCTTTCAATCATATGTTTGGAGGCTGCCCGGAATGTAAAAAAGGTACCGTCCAGGTTAATTCCCATAACCTTTTTCCAGAGATCTGTTGGGAATTCATGAAACGGAGCCCCCCCGCCAGCTCCTGCATTGGCAAAGCAAGAGTCAACTTTCCCGAAAATTTTTATTGTTTCCTCGAAAGCCGTTTCAACCTGATCCTCCGAAGAAACATCACATTTGATCGCGTGAGCTTTGATTCCAATTGCACTCAATTCCTTTTGAGATCTTTCATTTTTTTCAATATTCGTTCCCCATATGCAGACGTCAGCTCCAGATTCAGCAAGCCCTTTTGCCATTCCCAAACCAATTCCGCTATTACCTCCTGTGATCAACGCCACTTTGCCTGATAAGTTAAATGCGTCTAAAGCCATAAGTTCTCCTTCCTTACCGAACGTTTATTTACGAGTGTATTCTAAAATAGATTAATACCAGTTTTGCAAACCTAAAAGGAATCAAATAGCGTAACAACGCGGTTACAAGAACTATTTGAAGAATTAGGGGATTGACTCCCTATGCTTGAACGTACACTGCTTCAAGTCCTCTGTATCTCTGTTCACTGTCCATACCAAATCCAACCAACCACTGTTCACTCTTTAATTGAAACCCACAAAACCGAGGAATTATATCCTTAGGCTGGCTCCTTTCTCGATCTATCAAAACAGCCAAATCTACTTTTTTCATTCCCTTCAATTGAATATTTTTCATTAATCTCACCATAGTGGTACCAGTGTCCAAGAGGTCATCCACGACAACTGTCGGCGCATTAAAATCAACCCGATTATCAAAAGTTTGGGGGAATTCTATTGTAGGTTCTGTCAAAATCGCATCACCCGAGTAGGCCGATGCAAATATCGGGGAAACTAACCATTTCCCAGGCCGAATCTTCTCCAATTCTGACAAAAGTGCTGCCGCAAACTGCATTCCGCCTGTCATTACTGGTACTACATTTACGGTGTTCAACCCGTCGTAATATTCCGCAATTGATTTAGCCAAAGAAGCAACTGCTGATAATACTTCTCTCTTGGAATACAGTATTTCTAATCCATCCAATTTAGAATCGGTGCTTCGAGCCAATTTATTCTCCTAGACAAGTTGTTCTTATAAGCAATTAGAGGGATATTTAAAGTCGCTGAAATGATTCGCCCAATGCTGAAGGGGCCCGAGCACTTATAAAGCGACCAAATGCATTATTTTTTAAAACCAAGTGCTGAATTTTTTGATGATTGATAAATAGAAGAGTCATGATCATCAGGGGAAATGGAATTATAGGAAGGACTTGTGAAAGTTGAGGAAGAACCGGCTGTAATTTGAGTGCTAACAACTGCAAAACAGCAAATAAATAACATCCTAAAGCCGCCCTAATGGGATGCCAGCCTCCAAAAATAACTATTGCCAAGGCTATCCAGCCGAAATTGATAATATGCCCATCCGACCAACCTAATTTTACATCTAGAGAAAAAGCAGCCCCTCCCAAACCTACTAGAAAGCCCCCGAGCGCAGTATAAAAGTATCTCAATTTGTTAACGTCGATGCCCCTTGCATAAGCTGCCTCAGGTCGTTCACCAATCGATTGCAAATTTAATCCATGCCTCGTATAAAAAATAAACCAGAAAGAGATTCCTATGAGAATATAGCTGAAATATACCAGCAAATTTTGTTGGAACAAGATTGGACCTATACCAGGTATATCTCCCAATAAGGGAATATGTACATCTTGAACTGAAGGTCCTGGCTTTCTTACAAAATCCTGTCCCAAAAATGCCGATAGTTTAGTGGCTAACAGGGTCAATACTATCCCCACTGCTATTTGATTTAATCTCAACCTTATAGAAGAAAAGGCAACTATGAGAGCAAGATTGCTAGAAATCAAGCCACCAGCTACTAATCCTAGAACAACATTCCCTGTCGTAAAAGAAACTGCAAACCCAGTCATCGCGGAAAGCAGCATACTTCCATCCAAGGATAAATTTACTACGCCAGATTTCTCTGTGATAGTTTCCCCTATCACAGCAAAAACTAGAGGCGTAGCATAACTAATCACAATAGCAAGGGTTTCCGGATTCATTTAATCCCCAGCCTCAGAATATTTGTTTCTTCTTTGCTGCATAAGTCTCATTGCACTAATTAAAATTACTGAAAGCACCAACGTACCCTGAAAAACGCCTCCTAAGGAAGAATGTAAGCCTAATCTGAGTTGCCACTGAATACTGCCTATAGAAATCATAGAGAAAAAGAATGCTATGGGAACAAGCAAGGAAGGCCTGTATCCAGCAAGAAGGACCACCAGAATTGCTAAATATCCGTAACCTCCAGATATGGATGGGACCAAGCGATGGTGTATCGAGGCAACTTGCGTTACACCTGCTAAGCCAGCAACAGCTCCACCTAACATAAAGGCGATCAATAGATACCTAGATGTAGGTATCCCAAACCTGTAACTTGAATCTGGATTCAACCCTATTGCTCTTAGCCTAAGTCCAAATTGAGTCCGACTGAAAACATAGATCACTATGAGTACAACAATAAAGGATAGAGCCACTGCTAATGGCGATAATCTGAAACCTTCAACGGTAGGAAACCAGGCATTTTGGTGAAACGGTTCTGTCCCACTAGTAGAGGCTATTCCTTTCCGACTCCAAGGGCCAATTATGAGATAAACCACGAGGCCTGTCGCAACAAAATTCAATCCCAGACCACCGAAAATTTCGTTGACCCCGCCTCTAACTTTAAGTAATCCAACAAGAAGACCCCAAAAAGCTCCACCAAAAGCTCCTGCAAGTATCATTACGGGGAGCAAAATCCCTGAAGGCAACTGCAATTCCCTAGCTATAAATGTGGCGGCCACCGCACCAGCTATTATTTGTCCTTCTACCCCTATGTTCCAAAGACCAGCTTTGAAAGTAATAACCAATGAAGCGGAGGCGATAATAACTGGAACTGCCACCATAAGCGTGTCACCAAACTTAGTCATGGACCCCAAAGACCCAGTGAGTAAAAGTCTATAAGTTTCAAAAATAGGTATCTCAAACAGCGCCAAAAGAAAAGAAATAAAAATCATAGATACCAAAATAGCGATGACATATGAATATATTGGACCTCCAGAAATTTTCATATCCGTATACCGCCGATCAAAGATCCAACGTCATGCGGGTTTGTTGCTTTGGCCGAAATATCTCCGATAATTTCACCTGCAAAACATACCAATATACGATCAGAAAAATTTATTAATTCTTCTATATCTGAAGAGGAAAATATTATGGTGGTTCCGCTTTCAGATCGATCCAAAAGCTCATTCCAAACCCATTCCGAGGATTCTATATCAAGCCCTCTAGTTGGATGTTCCATAGCCAAAACCGAAAGATCACTTGGCATCAATGCAAGTAAAAGCCTTTGTTGGTTTCCTCCTGACAGATCTTCAGGCTTTGAGTTAACCGTTCCTCTAATGGCATATTCCTGTAATTTATCTTCAGCTAACTGAGTTGCTTTACCCCAATTTATTGTCTTACCGCCCTGGTTTTCAGCCAAGGCAAAATGTTCCGTCACGGTTAGCCCTTGTATTAAACCTTCCCCTTCCCGATCAGCGGGCAGGTAATGGAATCCGTTTTCAATATGCCAACTGTAAGAATAATGGGATATGTCCTCTCCACTGAAACTTACGCTACCGCTGAATGGGTTTGTTAATCCAGAAATACTCCTCAATAAAATGCGCTGTCCAGCGCCTTCAAGGCCGGCGAGTCCAATGATTTCACCTTCAGAAAATCTGCAACTCACATCCTCTATACTCCCATTTTCATCTTTTGCACTTATAGCATCTAATACAAGTACATTTTTACCTAAAACAGTTTGACTTTGAGGTGTTGATTGTTCATACCCACCAAACATGAGATCGATTAGATCAGAGGTTGGACAGGGCACAGTCAGAGTATCTACCAACATTCCCTTGCGCAAAACAGTCACCCGATTGCAAATTGATTGAATTTCCTCCAACTTATGGGAAACAAAAATAACAGACATGCCACTAGCCGCTAGGCGTTCTATAGTGGCAAACAAATTTTTCCGTTGGTCCTCAGAAATAGCAGTTGTTGGTTCATCTAAAATCAGCACCCTGGCACCCATCCAAAGCAACCTAGCTATTTCTAATTGCTGTCTCTCTCCAATCGTTAGAGTTGAAGCAATGGCATCCGGGTCCAGATCAAATCCGTATTCTTGAGATATATCGCTTATGGCGTCTCTAACTGCTGTCCTGTCGAAATCACGGGATTTAGGTAAGCCTGCAAGAAAGTTATCTATTATGGAAAATGGCAAAAACACCAAGGGCTCTTGGTGCAGTATCCCTATTCCAGACTCTATCGCATCTGTGGGAGATGATAGATCCAAATAGTCGCCATCCAACTCCACTGTTCCTGAGTCAGAAACGAGGGAGCCTGAAATTATATTGACTAAAGTAGACTTACCAGCCCCATTTTCACCAAGTAGCCCGTGAATCTCACCTTCGCCTATTTCAACAGATATATCGTCATTGGCTAAGATAGTTCCGAAACGTTTGGTTATATTTAGTAACTTCAAAGACATGAAGTCTACCCAGTCTTTTTCTATTCAGTTGTGGATGCCCCTTCTATACCTTCAAGCAGCATAGGAAGATACCAAATTTCCTTATCGCTGGCCTCTTTGCCATCAGCCAAGAAAGTTGAACCATCCTGATAATTGATAGGTCCCTTCCAAAGGTTCAAATCACCTGTGGATAATTTTTCTATGAATTCATCCAGAGTTTTTGAATTTTCAGCAGTTAAGCCGTCACCTTTCAAAAATCCAATCGCACTGGAATCATGGTCATTAATATCGTCCCAATCTGGTCCCACCCACTCAAATGAGGCTTTGAAATTTCCATCTATTACCGATCTAGCTATCTTGTGATAGGAAGGACCCCAATTGAAATAAGGCACTCCTAGGCACACTTCCGGAGCCTCTGAACATGCGCCTTCATAGTCATAGGGCACTGCCCATACAGTTTTCCCTGAAGCCGCTTCTTGACCGGCAACTACGATAGCTTCCGTTGTATCAATACCAGATATTATTACGTCTGAACCCGAGGCTATAAAGTCGTTTACGACCACGGTTGGGTCTTGGGTCACACCTGGAATATTGAACCAAAATCCTATCCAGGTAACTTTGAATGTTAAGTCAGATGCGCTTTTACCTTTGACAGTTTCCCAACAATGCTTCGCTCCTAAATAGGTGGAGCTGACCAATCTTCGCGTCTCCGCATTAATCAAAGGTCCGAGATATGAAATATTTCCAGTATCAGACTGAAGTGCCGCAGCGCATCCAGCCATCATCTTCCCATATTCCATTTTACCCATCACATTCCCTAAACTTTTCAAATCGCTACGATAATCCTCTCCGTCTGACCAAGCTGTATCACCTGAGGCCCATATCATTGGGGTATCTGGATGAGCTGCCGCGGCTTCCAAAATACCATCTTTCATATCGTCAGAGGTCGCTAAAATTAAATTAGCACCCTGCGAAATCATATCCTCCACAACCTGGGGTACCGTAACGTTAGGAGAATCAGCAGGGTTAACTTTGTCTATTGTTATTAACTCCCCACCAGCCTTGCTAACAGCATAGGAGGCACCTTCGAAATGGGCTTGAGACCACCCATGGTCATCCTGCGGCCCAACTAATATCAAACCCAACTTGAAGGATTCGCTATCAACACCGCCACTACTAGAGCAAGCCCCT